>NZ_JAFLNG010000018.1 GCF_017427025.1 Streptomyces sp. FH025 | reverse complement strand
TCGGCGAGTGGCACGACGAACCCCGGCTCGCGGTGGAGGTGGAGACCCACGGCCGGGACACCGCCGGCGACCCGGGCGAATTCCTCGACACCGTCGGCTGGTTCACCGCCGTCAAGCACGTCGAACTGGTCGATCTGATCGAACCGGACGCCCTCGCCGAGCCGGCCGTGGTCGCGCGACGGTTGCGCGAGGCGCCCGTCCGGCCGATGGACGCGCCCGGCGAACGCCCGGTCGTCGGCTTCAACTTCCTCGGCACCTTCCGGCTGCCCGAGGAACCCGCACTGGACTGGACCGTCGCCGACGAGCAGGCCGGCCAGGCCCGCTGCGCCGGTGGCGATCCGCTGTACCGACTCCGGCTCACCGCACGGGTGGTGGAGCAGCGGCTGGTCGCCGACCTGGTCTACGGCTGGCCCGAAGTGCCGCACCCCGACGCCGAACGGATCGCCGCCCGCTTCGCCGAGGCCGTCGGCGGGCCCGACGCCGAGCGTCCCGTCCGGGCGCCGATGTCCACCTCCGGGCAGCTGCTGCACGCCCGGGTGCCGCGCACCGCCCCGGCGACCACCAAGGCGGCCACCCGGGCGACCGTCCGGGAACCCGCCCGGGTGCTGCTCACCGGCGCCACCGGCTACCTCGGGCGGCACCTGCTGGACGCCTTCCGCCGGCGCGGCGCCGACGTCACCTGCCTGGTGCGGGCGGCGGACGACGCCCGGGCCGCCGAACGGCTGACCGCCGGGCGGGCCCGGGTCATCGCCGGGGACATCGACCGGGACGGCCTCGGCCTCTCCCCGGCCGGGCTGCGGCACGCCCGGGGAGCCGGCATCGTCGTGCACGCGGCGGCGGACGTCCGGCTGGTCGCCCCGCCCGACGCGCTGGAGCGCACCAACCTCACGGCGGTGCGCCGACTGCTCGACTGGATCGACGAACACGCCCCGGCGGCCCGCCTCCACCACGTCTCCACGCTCGCCGTCTCCGGCGAGGTCGACGGCCCGCCGCGCCGCTTCAGCGAGGCCGACCTGTGGATCGGGCAGCACTTCCGCACCCCGTACGAACGCACCAAGTACCGCGCCGAACAGGCCGTCCGCGCCTGGGCCGCCACCGGGCACGCCGCCTTCCTGTACCGCAGCGGCCACATCGCGGCGCACAGCCGCACCGGCGCCTTCCAGGCCAACATCGGAGACAACCGGATCTACCAGCTCATCCGCGGCTACCTGCTGGCCGGCGCCGCCCCCAGCCGCCCGGACACCGCGTTCGCGTTCTCGCACGTGGACACGGTGGCCGCCGGGATCGCCGCGATCGCCCTCGACCCGCACGCCGCGCCCGGCGCCTACCACGTCGAGACCCCGTACGAGACCCCGCACGACCTGCTCGTCGGCTGGCTGGCCGCGCACGGACACCGCGTCCGGCTCACCGACGAGGAGACCTTCGCGGCCGCCCTCGCCCGGGCCGAGCGGCGGCACCCGACGGCCGTCCGGCTGGCCGCCGCCTGGGCCCAGCAGCAGGAGCGCAACGTCCGGGTGGACAGCGCCCACACCAACGCCGTGCTCGACCGGCTCGGCGTCCGCTTCACCGAACCCACCCCGCAGTGGTGGTCGGCCGCGCTCACCTGGGCCGCCGACGCCGGCTACCTGCCGCCCCGCTGACCCGAAACAACCGTGAAAGGCAGGCAGACTCCGTGTCCCAGCTCTCCCCGGTGCTCAAGCAGGCCACCCCGGTCGTCGCCGTACGCGGCGAAGGCCTCCACCTCTACGACGCCGACGGCCGCCGCTACCTCGACTTCACCTCCGGCGTGGGGGTGACCAGCACCGGCCACTGCCACCCCAGGGTGGTCGAGGCCGTCCGCGAACAGGCCGGCCGGCTGCTCCACGGGCAGTACACCACCGTCCTGCACGACCAGCTGCTCACCCTCACCGAACGGCTCGGCGAGGTGCTGCCCGCCGGACTGGACTCGCTGTTCTACGCCACCGCCGGCACCGAGGCGGTGGAGGCCGCGCTGCGGCTGGCCCGGCACGCCACCGGGCGGCAGAACGTGATCGTCTTCGAGGGCTCCTTCCACGGCCGCACCATGGGCGCGGCCTCGCTCACCACCGCCGGGACGCGCTTCAGGGCCGGCATCGGCCCGCTGGTGCCCGGCGTCGCGGTGGCGCCGTTCCCGGCCGCCTTCCGGCTGCGGGTCTCGTTGGGCCTCTCCGAGGACGAGGCGGTGGCGCACGCCCTGCGCGGGCTGGACGAGGTGCTGGCCACCGTCTCCGCGCCCGCCGAGACCGCGGCGATGTTCGTCGAACCGGTGCTCGGCGAGGGCGGCTACGTCCCCGCCCCGCCCGGCTTCCTCGCCGGGCTGCGCGAGCGCGCCGACCGGCACGGCATCCTGCTGGTCGTGGACGAGGTGCAGACCGGCTTCGGGCGGACCGGCCGGTTCTGGGCCCACCAGTACGAGGACGGCGTGCGGCCCGACGTGCTGATCACCGCCAAGGGCCTGGCCAGCGGCTTCCCGCTGTCCGCGATCGCCGCTCCGACCGAGCTGATGCGGCGCGCCTGGCCCGGCTCGCAGGGCGGCACCTACGGCGGCAACCCGGTGGCCTGCGCCGCCGCCCTGGCCACGCTGGACGTGCTGCGCGAGGAACGGCTGGTCGAGAACGCCGCCGAGCAGGGCACCCGGCTGCTCGACGGCCTGCGGGCGGTGGCCGCCGAGGCGCCCGGCATCGGCGACGTGCGGGGCCTGGGCCTGATGGCGGCCAGCGAGTTCTGCCGGCCGGACGGCTCGCCGGACCCAGAGGCCGCCCGGAGGGTCCAGCAGGCCGCGGCCGACCTCGGCCTGCTGCTCCTGCTCTGCGGGACCCACCTCAACGTGGTCCGGATGATCCCCGCGCTGGTCGTCACGGCCGGGCAGGTCGACGAGGCGCTGGCGCTCTGGTCCAAGGCCGTCGCGGCCGGGGCCCGGTAGGAGGGAGAGGCGGATGAACGAGCACACGGTGACCGAAATCGGCTGGAGCAGCCAGGAGTTGGAGGCCCGGCGGGAGCTATGGTCGTTGGCGCTGACGGACGGTGAGCGACAGCGGCTGTGGGTCGACGCCCACGCCGGGCGCTGGGGCGCGGCCGGGCCGGTGCGCGAACGGCTGCGCGCCTTCGTCCGGGAGAGCGCCGGCTCGGTCGGGCTCACCCACGTCGGCAACCTGGTGGACCCGTCCCTGCCGGAGGAGGAGATCACCGAGGCGCTCTCCTTCCTGCTGCGGGACTTCGGCCGGATCGTCCCGCAGAACGGGCGCGGCGACCTCACCTCGGTGCTGCGGGACCAGGACGGCGACGGCAACACCGAACTGGGCTTCCACTGCGACACCTGCGACCTGCTCGTCCTGCTCTGCCTCCAACCCGCCTACCACGGCGGCGGATTGACCAAGCTGGCGAGCGCCCGGCACGTGCACGACCTGATCGAGCGGGAGCGGCCGGACGCGCTGGCCACCCTCCGTGAGGACTGGACCTTCGACCGGACCGGCCGGGCGGGCCCGCAGGTCGTGGTCACCCCGATCCTGTACCCCCGGAAGGGCGGGACGATCGGCTGCTACTACCAGACCCGCACCGTCCGCTCCTCCCCTGACCGGGGCGGCCCCGAGCTGACGGACCGCCAGTGGGAGGCGCTGGGCGTGCTGGACGAGGTGCTCTACCGGCCGGAGATCGCCTTCGGCCTGCCGATGGCCGCCGGCGACCTGCTGATCATCCGCAACAGCCGGGTGCTGCACGGGCGTTCCGCGTACGTGGACGAGCCGGGGCCGCACGCCCGGAGGATGCTGCGGATCTGGCTGAACGAGGGGGAGACATGGGCGCCGTGAACGGGCGGATCGCGCTGGTGACCGGAGGCGGCAGCGGGCTCGGCCGGGCCTCCTCGCTCGCCCTGCTGGCGGCGGGCTGGACGGTGGTGCTGGCCGGGCGGCGCAAGGAGGCGCTGGAGGAGACCGCCGCGCTCGCGGACGTCGAACCCGACCGGGTGCTGGCCGTGCCGACGGACATCCGCAGCCCCGAGGAGGTCGTCCGGCTCTTCGACGCCGTCCGCGACCGGTACGGCCGCCTGGACCTGCTGTTCAACAACGCGGGCGCCGCCGCCCCGCGCCGGCCGATCACCGAGACCCCGCTCGCGGACTGGAACCGGGTGCTGGACACCATCGTCACCGGCGGCTTCCTCTGCGCCCGCGAGGCCTTCCGGCTGATGAGCACCCAGGCCCCCCAGGGTGGGCGGATCATCAACAACGGCGCGCCCTCGGCACATGTGCCCCGCCCCAACTCCCTCGCCTACACGGCCGCCAAGCACGCTGTCCTCGGCCTCACCAAGGTGCTCGCCCTGGACGGCCGCCCGTACGGCATCTCCTGCGGGCAGATCGACGTCGGCAACGTCGCCCCGCCGGACGGCGGCCCGCAGCCGGCCGCGATGCAGGCGGACGGGACGATGGCGGTGGAGGCGACCATCCCGGTGGAGCGCTTCACCGAGGCCCTGCTGCTGATGGCCTCGCAGCCGCCGGACACCACCATCCAGTCCCTGGTCGTGCTGCCGACCACCATGCCGTTCGTCGGGCGGGGGTGAGCCGGTGCTGGTCAGTGCCCGCTCCTTCGCGGACTACCGCGCGATGTTCGCGCTCACCGACCGCGACCTGGAACAGCGCATCCTCGACTGCCCGGCCGGCGCCGCGAGCTTCGTGGCCGAGGCCGGGCGGCGGGGGGTCGACGCGGTGGCGGTGGACCGCGAGTACGCCTTCCACCGCGAGGAGTTGGGCCTGCTGGTGGAGCTGGAGACCAGGTTCAAGCGCCCGGCGCTGGTGCGGGAGGCGGCGGACTTCGTCTGGTCCTGGTACGCCGACCCGGACGAGCTGGTGTGCCAGTGGATCGCCAACGCCCGGCTGTTCCGGGCGGACATCGCCGCCCGACCGGAACGCTACCTGGCCGGGGAGCTGCCCGAACTCCCCTTCGCCGACGGCTCCTTCGACCTGGTGCTCTGCTCGCACCTGCTGTTCTCGTACGGCAACCGGCTGGGCGAGGACTTCCTCCGCGCCGGGCTGCTGGAGCTCGCCCGGGTGGCCCGGAGCGAGGTCCGGGTCTTCCCGGTCACGGTGTACGACACCGGCGAGCGGCATCCGGGGCTGGACCGGCTGCGCGAGGACCTCGACGGGCTCGGGATCGGGAGCCGGGTGGAACGGGTGGCCTACGAGTTCCAGCCCGGCAGCGACGAACTGCTGGTGCTCTCCTGCGCCGGGTACCGGGCGCCGGCGCGAACCGCCCCGTGCGGGACGGCCGCCGTCGACCCGGTGCGCTGGCGCCACCGGGAGCGCGGCGCCTGAGGCCTCCCCCGCCCGGGCCCGGGCGGGGGAACATCCGCGGGACGGCGGCCCGGGCCCGGATCCTCCTCGACGCCGCAGCCGGACAGCGACTGGCCCGGAGTCAGCCGGCGACATCCCTCGCGAGCCCCACCGCCCTTCCGGCCTCCGGTCAGTAGCATCGCTTTCACGCCTTTTGGGTCAATTTCCGCCACATCAACGACGGGGTGAAGCGTGCGCACGATCGGACGACACACCACGGGGGCGAGCCGATGACCGTCGTCGCCGCCGTGGCCCGCTCCACCAGGGTCCGGCCGCTCCCGGGTGCGGAGCTGCTGGCGGAGGCGGTGGACCGGGCCGGGCTCTGGGAGCGGCTGGCCGAGCGCGCGGACGGCGATCCGGGAGCGCTCACAGTGCTGCTGACACCGGGCACCTCGGCGTACGGCGACCCGGCGACCGCGGTCAGCGCCGCCCTGGTGGAGCACCTGATCGACCTGCTGCACGACCGGGGGTACCGCGAGGTCACGGTCGGCGCCGCGCGCTGCGGCCCCGACCCGTGGCTGGCGGGCCCCGGGTACGTGGAGACGTGTCGCCGGCTCGGCTACCTCGGCCGCACCCCGCAGGGCAACGCCTACCGGGTCGTGGACCTGTCGGAGGAGGTCGCGCCGGCCGAGTTTCCCGACTCCGCCGTGCTGCACGGCAGTGCCCTGGCGCGCGCCTGGCTGGAGGCGGGCTTCCGGATCAACCTCGCGAAGAACTGCACCCACCCGGAGTTCGGCTACGCCCTCTGCCTGGCCAACCTGCTCGGCGTGCTGCCGTACGACGACAAGCACCACCACTACCGCGCCCGGCGCGACGGCGCCGAGGTCGTCGCGGACCTGCTGAGGTCCCACCCGCCGGACTTCCACCTCATCGACGCCGTGGTGAGCAGCCACGGCTGCGCCGGATCGCAGGTCGGCAGGCCGCTGCGGACGGAGACGGTGATCGCCGCGCCGGACGGCGTGCTGGCGGACCTGGTCGGCGCGCTGCTGATGGGCGTCGACCCCGTCTCCTCGCCGCTCAACGCCCGGGTGCTGAGCGACCGGGGGCTACCGGACGCCTACCGCATCGACGGGGACCTGACGCCCTACCCGGGCTGGCGCAACCCGCCGCGCTCCCTGGTCGAGGCGGTGCGCAGGCTCGCTCCCGACGGGCGCGCCCACCGGCTGTTCTCCATCGCCGCCTGGCACGTGGCCCCGGGCACGGGGGAGGTCACCGACCCGGCGCTCGCCCGGCTCTCCCGCCTGCTCACCTCGCTGATCCGCGCCGCGGACGTGAACCCGGCGGCCACCGTCACCCTGTGCGCGATGGTCGGTGCGGCGGCCTCGGCGTCCTCCACGGTCCGCGCCTGGCGGACGGGATACGCCAAGGACGCCATCCGGCGCCGGGACGTCTCCCTCGCGGTCGACCCGGACGCCTACACCCACGAGGACTTCGACCGGATCACCGACCTCCTCCGGCCGCTGGAGACGGTGATCGACGCGCTGCCCGCGGACGCCTGGCGGATGCGGTGGCAGCACGTGGGCCACTCGATCCTGTTCGGTTGCGAACGCACCGTCAACGCGCCCTACCAGGAGTTCGTGCGCCGGGTCGACATCAGCCGGTCCATCAGCTACATGACCGACTACCTCGGCGGGCGGGTCCACGTGGTGTCCCGCGACGAACGGGGGCGGCCCACCCGCCAGATCGAACGCAACCTGTACCTGGCGCAACCCAACTACCTGGCGTTCCACGGCGGTCCGCCCATCGACGTCTGCAAGCTGGAGTCGGTGGACTACGGGGAACGGCGGCAGCGGATCTCCTGGCGGACGGTCCGCAGCCCGAACGGCTCCGCCGAGTACGACGACGGCTCGGTGGTCTTCCTCCCCGCGGACGGCGGCCGCCGCACCCGCATCGTCATCCGGGTGCGCCAGCGCTTCACCCTGCCGGTGACCTGGCAGGTGCTGCGCCCCGACACCCGGCCCAAGCTCAGGGACCCACTCGTCCAGGACTCCTACCAGCGGTTCTTCACCCGCACCCTCGACAACTTCGAGGCCCAGTACGAGGGCCGCCCCTACCGGATCGGCCGCCCCTGGGAGCAGTCCGACGACCTGGACGCCGCCGAACTGCCCACCCAGCGGCTGACCGAGGCCGTCCGACTGGTACGGACCGTCGCGGCCCAGGCCCTGGCCCAGCCGGCCCCGCCCGGGCGGCTCGGGCCGGACGGCTTCTGGCACGTGACACCCGGCGATGTCCCGACCCGCTCCCCGCTGCTGGAGGAGTTCCGCGACGCCCTGCGCCCAGCGGTCACCGGCTTCTGGCAGGGGCTGCGCGAGGCCGCCGCCCGGGACCGGCGATCGAGGCCGACCCCGTGAGGGCGTGCGTGACCGGCGCCAGCGGGCTCGTCGGCTCCCAGGTGGTGCGCGCGCTGCTCGCCGGCGGCCACCGCGCGCGGGCCCTGGTGCGCCGCAGCAGCGACCTGCGGCAGCTGCACGGCCTCGACGTCCCCCTGGTCAACGCGGACCTGCGCCACCCGGACAGCCTGCGGCCCGCGTTCGAAGGCTGCGACACGGTGTTCCACTGCGCCGCCGTGTTCGCGTACTGGGACGCCAGCCGGGAGGAGCTGACCAGGGCCAACGTGGAGGGCACCCGCGAGGTTCTGCGGGCGGCGGCGGCAGCCGGCGTCCGGCGCGTGGTGGTGACGTCCTCGTCCATCACCTGCGGCTCGTCCGGCGGACCGGTCGCCCGGGACGAGGAGTGGATGCCGGGCGAGGAGTACCTGCCGGACTACTTCATCACCAAGCTGGAGCAGGAACGGACGGCCTTCGCCCTGGGGGCCGAACTCGGCCTGGAGGTGGTGGCGGCCTGCCCGACCATCGTGGTCGGCGGGCCCGACTGGCGGCTGGTGCCCAGCAACGCGCTGATCACCCGGTACCTGGCCGACTCGCTGCGCACCACCTACCCGGGCGGCTGCAACATCGTCTCCGTCCGGGACGTCGCGGCCGGCCACGTGCTGCTCGCCGAGCGCGGCACGGCGGGGGAGCGCTACCTGCTCGGTGGCGAGAACTGGGCCTGGCGGACCATCCACCAGACCGTCTCCGAGCTGTGCGGCACTCGGGGGCCTTGGGTCACCGCCACCCACACCGGCGCGTACCTGGCGGCGACGGTCGGGGAGATCCGCGCGGTGCTGACCGCCACGGCCCCGGCGACCACCCGGGCGGAGGCCAGGACGATGGGGCGCTTCTACTGGTACCGGCACGACAAGGCCGCGGGCCTCGGCTACCGGCCGAGGCCCGCGCGCCAGGCGCTGGTCGAGGCGCTCGGCTGGCTGGTGACCAGCCCGCACCTGTCGGACCGGGTCAGGTCCGCGCTGCGGCCGCACCCGGAGGTGACGGCCGCGCGGGAGCTGCTGCCGCGGCCGCTGGAGGGCGGTGACGGGGCGGCGGGCTGAGCGTCACTGCTTCTGGCTCCTGGAGCGGGAGGGCGGCTCTTTGGTGTCCGTGCCGCCGCCGGTGTCGGAGCCGCCCGCGGTGGTGCCGTCGTCCACCGGTGTCGGCACGGGCCCGCGGAGATGGTCCCGCAGTCGCTGTTCGTGCTCCCGGGTCACCTCCGCCACCCGCTGGGCGTAGTCGATGCCGACCCTGCTCAGCTCCAGGGCGAACTTCTGGTACTCGTCGGCGACGAACTTCCAGTACTCGCTGTAGACCTCCCCCCAGGCGACCTTGCCGGTGGCCAGCCCGGCCATCAGCTCCGCGCAGTCGCCCCACATCGCGGTCTGGAGCTCCGCGATCGAGACCGCGGTGTCCCGGAGGTTCTCCCAGCCCTCGTGAAGTTCGTCGTTCAGCTGGTCGGTGGTGTCGGCGCTCATGGTCACTCCTCAGTTCGGGTTTCCGGTTCGGACCGGCGGCGGACTCAGCAGTGTGCTGTGGTGGAACCCCAGGCGGGGATCGGTCCAGACGGGCAGCTCGGGGAGCTGGGTGCGCAGCTCGGGCATCTCCACCCGCAGCCGTACGGTGTTGGCCGGATAGTCGTACACGGTGATCGTGTTCAGCCCCCGGTTGGCGGTGAACAGCAGCGTCTGGTCGGCGGAGAGCTGGCAGGCGTAGACCGAGTCGATCAGCGTGCCGCGGGTGACCCGCAGGGCGCCGACGAAGTGCTTGCTGCTCGGGACGGGCGAGCCGCGGGTGAAGGCGTCGGTGACCTGCCGCGCCGCCTGCCGGGCGGAGCGCAACTGCGCCGCCAGGCGCGGGCGTTCGTCGATCACGCGGTACGAGGCGAAGTCCGCGAGGTCGATCATGACGATGGTGCCGCTGCCGCCGTTGCAGTAGATCAGCTCGCGGTCGGAGACGCAGACGTCCGAGTTGATGTGCGCGGGGACGTTCTGGCCGCAGGCCCAGTGGCGCAGGATCTGCCCGGTCTCGGCGTCGATCTCGTAGACGTACTCCTTGAAGTAGGCCATGGCCCACTCGTGCCAGTCCCGGCCCTCCTGTGGCAGGACGCGGAAGGAGAGCGCGTAGAAGCGCTCGTCACTCGGATGGCAGGCGACGTGCCAGCAGGTCGTCGGCAGGGGCACCCGCCGGGCGACGCGCTTCTCCAGGTCGAAGATGCCGACCTCGGCCGCCTCGCCCCGGCCCGGGTGGTCCATGCCGCCGTAGACGATGTAGCGGCCGGAGGCGGTGCGCTTCATGGCGTGCGGGAGCTTGAGCAGGTGGTCGCCGATGCGCTGGGCCTTGGTCGGGCGGTCGAGGTCCAGCAGCCACATTCCGTCACCGATCGCGGTGACGCCCTGGGTGTTGTCCAGCCACACCATGTGGGTGCTGCTCTTGATGGCCGCGTCGGGGGGTTCGAAGCGGAGGGTGGAGACCCGCTCGCTCTCGTCCAGGGACTGTACGTCGTAGAAGAGGAGCTGTTGCCCGGCGTTGCCGAGGAAGCCGAACCGCCGGTCGGGGGTGATGCTGACGGCGTGGCCTCCGGCGACACCGTCGTAATACCGCACCCGGTAGGCGTAGTCGCCGGTGGCAGGGTCGTAGCGGAAGACGCAGACACCGGCCGCGCCCTCCAGGCCGTTCAGGCCGTTCCCGTCCAGGGCGATGTGGAAGGCGTAGGGGTATGTGCCAACAGAATCGGCCATCTGGGCAGCCCTACCGTGGGATGTCGGAGCGCTTGCGGGGGATTCGTGCATTTGCTGCCTGGCCTCCACGGATCATCGTACGAGGGGCATGGACGGCGCGCATGCGGCCCGCGCTGAAGGGGAAAGTTGGCCTGCGAACTTTTCGATCTTCGTTGTTCACTGATTGTGACACGTCGCCCGCCTCTGGAATCTCTTCGTTGAGCTCGGCCGACGGATGTGCCGAAGTGCGTGTGCGACCCATGTGTGTGAGCCTGGGTGTGGTGGCTCCGTAGTCGAGCCGTCGCGCGCCGTGACAGCTCTCTGTTGGGTGCGGAAATTCTTCATGGGAAGGCGGGTGGATCTCCATGCCTGGAGACTCGGCGACCAAGGTGATCGTCACGCAGGAAAGTGCTCCTATCGGCCCGGCCGGCAAAAAGGAGTTTCATATTTTCACCATCTCGCTCCACGTAGAGCCGACGGAGGGTGAATTCAAGCCGGGGGAGGTGCCCTACAAGTTCACGGTCCCGACCGGCTGGAAGTGGGTCGAGTGGGGGTCCTACTACTACTACAACGACGAGACGCACGTGGCGACCCCACCCAAGCCCCTCGACGTGACAGTCGACGACAAGGTGCTCTCCTTCGAGCTTGACACCCACCTGAACTCGAAGGGCACGGACGCCACCCGGCTGGTCTTCAGCGTCCTGGTCGAGCCGGTGGCCGGGACCAAGCCCGACGTGTACAAGGACGGGCAGGCGGTCGTCGGCAAGGACGGTCAGGCCCTGCTCCCCGTGAAGACCGCTCTCTGGGGCATCACTCAGTAGCCTGAGGGACAGCATGCGACGAGGCCGCACCCGGAAAGCGGGTGCGGCCTCGTCACATCGTCGGGGGATCAGACCGTCGCGGGGGCGTCGGCCTCCTCTTCCTCCGCCGCCTGGGTCGGCTTCGGTCGGGCGAAGTACTGGTAGCCGATCGTCAGGGCCGCCAGGGCCGCCCCGACGCCGCCGGTGACCGCGAAGCCCCAGGCCGGTGCGGAGTGGTCGATGACGGCTCCGGCCAGCGGTGCGCCGATCGCCGCGCCGATGGTCATCGCCGAGCCCTGGAGGCCCGCGGCCTGGCCGACCACCGAGGACGGCACCGCGCGGGTGACCTCCTCGGAGGCCGAGGCGAGGGTCGGTGCGCACATGAAGCCCGAGGGGAGCAGGGCGATGGCGAGCCAGATCCAGCCCGCGTGGCCGATGATCCCGACGGGGGCGATGGTGAGCCCCATCAGCAGCATCAGCCTCGGCAGCCGCCAGGGCTTGCTGGTGGCGCCGTGCCAGAAGCCGCCCACCATGGAGGCCGCGCACCAGATCGCGACGCAGATCCCGGCCCACCCGGTGGAGTCGATGTCGCGCAGGACGGCGGTGATCGAGATCTCGCTGCCGGCCAGGACGAGGTTCGCCGCCATGCTGACGCCCAGGACCAGCAGGAAGCCGGGGCGGAGCCAGAGGCTGAGCCCGCTCGGCTCCGGGGCCGCCGCGTCCGCCGAGTCCTTGGCGCCGGCGGTCGCCCCGCCCTCCTCCAGGGGAGGGGCGAGCCGGGTGAGCAGCAGCCCGGCTCCCAGGTAGAGCACGCCGATCCCGGTCATCGTCGCGGTCGCGTCGTTCACCATGGTGATGGCACCGACCGCGATGGACGGTCCGACCATGAACACCACCTCGACGAGGATCGCGTCGAGGGCGAACGCCTTCCGCTGGTGCTCGGAGGGGATGCGCGTGGCGATCGCCCGGCGGATGGTCGTGAACACGGGGAGCCCCATGAACCCGGCCACCAGGGACGCCGCGAGCAGCCACGGATAGCTGAGGTAGGGCGCGCCGACCCAGAACACGGCGTCGACCGCGCCGGTGACCAGCACGACCGGGCGCACGCCGAAGCGGTCCAGGGAACGGCCCAGCAGGGGTGCGCCCATGGCCCCGCCGACCGTCAGCATCAGGTCCGCGAGCCCCGCCGCGCCGTAGCCGCGGTCCAGGTCGATGACGACGTGCAGGGCGAGGGCCATCGAGGCCGCCGTGAACGGGAGGCGGGCGAGCAGGCCGACGAAGAACAGGGTGCGCGCTCCGGGGAGCGCCAGGAGTCCTCGATAGGACGCGAAGGCCTTGAACATCGGTCACTCCTCCCCGACGCGAACGAGCATCTTGCCGGTGTTGTCGCCCCGCATCACCCCGAGGAACGCCTCGACGACCTGGTCGAAGCCCTCGACGATCTGCTCGTCCGCGACGATCCGGCCGGCCTGCAGATGGGGCGTCAGCCAGGACTGGGCCTCCTGCCGCAGGTGCATGAAGTGCCTTACCTGGTAGCCGCGCAGGTGGATGCTGCGGTCCGAGACGGCGTAGAGGTTCCGCGGCGCGGACGGCGGCCGGTCGGGGTGGTTGTACTGGGAGATGGCGCCGACCCAGGCGATCCGGCCGAACTCGCGGGTGGCGCCGATCGCCGCCTCCAGGTGGTCGCCGCCCACGCCCTCCAGCACCGCGTCGACGCCGTTCGGGGCCACCTTCGCGAGCAACTCGGCCACAGGCCCGTCGTGGTAGTCGAAGGCCGCGTCGAAGCCGAGCCGCTCGACCACGTGCCGGGCCTTCGCCGCCGAGCCGGCGCTGCCGACCACCGGTCCGGCGCCGGCCAGCTTCGCGATCTGGCCGGCCACGCCGCCGACCGCGCCGGCGGCCGCCGAGATGTAGACCGCCTCCCCGGACCGGACCCTGAGGATCTCGCGGATGCCGACGTAGGCGGTCAGGCCGGTCGCGCCGAGCACCGACAGGTACGTCGCCGTCGCCACGCCGGCCGCGGGCCGGATCACGCGTCCGCCGCCGTGCCGGATCAGGGAGTGCGTGCTCCAGCCCCCGCCGTGCTCCACCAGGTCGCCCACCCTCAGGTCGGGGTCTTCGGAGCGGACGACGCGGCCGATGGCCCGGCCGAACCCGAGCGGTTCGTGGAGCGGCCACTCCTCGTCCATCAGCTCGCGCATGTACGGGTCGACGGACAGGTAGACGTTCTCCGCCAGGGCGGTGCCGGGTTCGACCGCGGGGAGCGGGTGCTCCACGACGGCGAAGTGTTCGGCGCCGGGAGCGCCGTCGGGTCGCGCCACCTGGTGCACGGCGCGGAAGGTGGAAGACATCGTCTCCGTCCTGGGGTTGGGGACTGGCGGGCGTCGGAAGCGGGATCGGGGGCGGCTCAGTGGCGGTCGGCGCCCTGGTCCGGGTACAGGAACATCGGGGCCAGTCGCCGGTCGGTGGAGTCGGCCGGTTCGCCGGAGTGTACGAGCCTCCCGCCGCCGCCGCCCAGACCGCCGGGGACCCAGTACAGGCCCAGGCACGCGTCCCAGGACTCCGTGAGGCCGGTCTCGACGTTCACCGCCACCTCCTCGCGGGGGACGACCCGTTGCTGGGCCACCGCGCCCTCGGCGGCGCCGCGGCGCAGCGCGTCGGCCCACTGCTCGTCGGAGACCAGCCAGCCGCAGGTGATGCCCCGGCTGGCGAAACCGGCGTCGGGCTTGAGGATCAGGTGCTCGCGGCGCTCACGGCAGTCCGCGACCACCGCGTCGAGCCCCGCCGCACCCGGCACCAGGGCACGGGTCCACGGCAGCACCCGGTCCACCAGATCCCGCTCGTCCTGCGACATGTGACCGCGCAGCCGGGGGTCCGACAGGTACGCCAGGAACCGCTTGTTGTCGATGAGATCGCACTCCAGCGGGGCCCACAGCGCCACCTGACCGGACCGGTGCGCGTCCCGCAGCCGGACCGTGGTGCGCCAGGCGTCCGGGTCGTCGACGACCTGGTCCAGGTCGAACAGCCGGTACACCAGGTCCACCCGCTCGCCCTGGAAGCGCACCCCGGAGGCGGTCACCTCCAGCTCGTGGACCTCGCCGATCCGGCAGTCGAGCCCCTCGGCCTGGAGCAGGCGCCGCAGCAGGTACCACGAGCCCTCGGCGTAGAGGTCGAGGCCGCCGGTTCCCTCGACCATGGCGATGACCGGGTCGTGGCCCGAGGTGACGGGGGCGGCCGACTCCCGCAGCGCGCCGGCCAGCAGCTTCGTCTGCTTCAGGTAGTGCAGGCCGTGCGCCGTCCCGAACTCGCGGAAGGCGTCGTCGGCCCAGAACATGTCCGCCAGCGGCTCCACCCACTCCTGGCCGCCCACGGATCCGCCGACGTTGAACTCCAGGATCCGCAGCGCCTCACCGTCGTGGTAGGCGTCGATCCGGCCGAAGCGCGACGGGCTCCGCGCCTCGAAGTCCCCGACCAGCTCGGCCTTGCGCGGGTCCAGCCCCAGCGCTCGGCAGGTCCGCTCGACGTCGCCGTCGAACAGCCGCTTCGGCAGGGCCGTCAGCAGCTCGACCGCGCCGAGCAGATCGGCTCCGAAGGCGCGCAGCTCCGACTCGGGGTACACCAGGGGCCGGCTCAGGTACCGGGCCCGCTTCAGGTCGGCGAGGACGGGGTGCTGTCGGGGGTCGATCGCCCGCAACGGGCTGTCCGGCCTCGAGAGTTCCGCGTTGAGCAGCGCGCTCACCGGTTCGTTCGCCATCACGACTCCACCCGTCGGTCGATCACGCCGCGGACCTTGCCGCTGACCGGGTGGCGCGGCAGCTCGCCCTCGCCGAGGCACTCCACTGCGAAGTGGAACAGCAGCTCGTCCTCCTCCCATTCCTGTTGCCCGCCGAGGAGTTTGAACTTCGACTCCAGGTGCGCCTTCACCTCCGCCGGATCCAGCGGGCGGGTGGACTCGGTCCGGATCACGATGGACTCGTGCCGGTCGCGGGAGGCGATCTCGATCTGCACCTCGGAGACCTCGAACCCGGCCAGCTCGGCCACGACGTCCCCGTAGAGCATGGTCTGGGCGTGGGCCTTGATCTGCCCGTCGGAACGCCCCAGGTACTCCAGCACCCGGCCGCTCAGGCCGCAGCCGCAGCTGTGCTCGTAGATGCGGCCGATGTCGCCGATCCGGTAGCGGATCAGCGGCCCCTCCAGCTTCTGGAGGCTGGTCACCAGGAGTTCGCCGACCTCGCCGTCGGGCAGCGGCTCGCCCTGCTCGTCCACCACCTCGATGAGGTTGTAGTCGTCGCAGACGTGGTGCAGCGTCCCGCTCATCTCGGAGCACTGGTAGCCGAGTTGGGCACCGTCGTTGGCGGCGAGGATGCTGGCCACGGTCTTGGCGCCCAGCTCGTCGCGGAGCCACTGCTTGTCGGTCTCCATCATCGGGCTGCCGCCGTACAGCACCTTCTCGATCCGCAGCTCGGGGAAGGCGGCCTTGGAGGCCCGCAGCACCGGCAGCAGCAGCGAGGGCATGCCCAGCACGGCGTTGGCGTCGAAGCTGCGCACCAGCATCAGGATGTGGTCCGCGGTGGCGCGGCCGCCGACGGTGTAGGTCTCCACCGGCATCCGGGAGAGCTCGTTCTGACTGGTCACCAGCCCGCCGTAGAGCTCCCCGCCGAACAGGGTGTTGATGACCCGGTCGCCCGGCCGCAGGCCCAGCGCGTACAGCACCGGGATCGCCTCGCGGACCATGTTGGTCCAGTCGGCGCGCGAGTAGACGATGTAGCGGGGGGTCCCGGCGGTGGCGCCGCTGCGCAGGACCTCGCCGCTGGGCCGGTCGCCGCTGTTCAGGTCGGTCGAGGTCGGCAGGGAGTGCTGCTCCAGGTCCGCCTTGTTGAGGATCGGCAGCCGCTGGAGGTCGGCGCGGTCCGTCACCCGGGGCAGGTCGAGCCCCCGGTAGTACGGGGCGCGCCGGGCGCGCTCGACGAGGTAGCGCAGGCGTGCCGCCACCCGGCCGTCCAGCCCGTCGGCGGCCGCGGCCCGGGCCTGGGCCAGGGTGGTGCCCGGCAGGTACTCGCGGCGGGACAGCCCCTGGGCCCAGCCGGAGGTGCAGTCGAGCCGGAAGCGCCGGGCGTCGACGACGGCGTCCGTGGGGGCGCCGCCGACCGCCGGCAGCGGCGGGACGTCGATCACGACGGCGTCCGGGAAGGACTCGCCCGGCTCGGCGGTCCGCAGGGCGGGCAGCGGGAAGCCCGGGGCGCGCAGCAGGTCCTCGAGCGTGCGCCACCACTGCGGCCGTGCGGTGCGGACGACGACGTCGTCGCCGGACGCCCAGGCCAGCAGCAGGCCGCGGACCGTCGGCTCGGCGGACTCCGGCGCGGAGTCGTCGAAGACGACCGTGCCGACCGGCGAGAAGGCGATCACGTCGTCGCTGTCCGTCAGCGGACGCCACGGGTACTGGCTCACGCCGCCGAAGAGCTCGTCGAGCCCCTCGGTCAACTCGTCCGTGCGGAACAGGAAGCCGACACCGGCGTCGACGAGCGCCCGGGCCGCCGGCGAACCGGGCTCACGCGTCAGCACCTGCTCGACGTGCTCGACGGCCAGCAGCAGATCGGTCGGGTGGTACGGCCCGGCGGTCGCCGGCCGCGCCTCGGCGGCCGGGTGGATCGGGGTGGTGGTGGCCGTCACGACCTGGGACCTCCTGGGGTGTGGGCGGGCTCGGGCTGGCTCACGCGGATGGAGCCGGTGCAGTCCGCGAGGAAGCGGGCGAGTTCGACGGGATCGGGGTGCGAGGCCTCGATGAAGGCGGGGACCTGCCATTCCTGGTACGTGATCCGGCCGGATCCGCCGTCGGCCCCGGTGCCCGGGTCCTCCAGCAGGTGCAGCCGGTCCAGTGCCGGGTGGTCGCGCAGCCGTTCGGGCACCTCGGTCCGCCAGGGGCGGGACGGGTCCAGCCGGTGCCCGGGGAAGATGGCGAAACCGTGGTACCGACCGCTCGGCGCCAGCCGGGCCGGACGCGGCAGGCCGAGCCGGATCGCGACCTCGTGGTGGCCCAGGTGGACTCCGGTGTGCCGAAGGTGGGAGGTGACGATGCCGCCGCCACCGAGCCGGTTCGCGACCTCCAGGAACACCAGCTCCCCGGCGGCCGTCTCGAAGAACTCCAGGTGGATGCAGCCGGCCTCGATCCGGAGCGCCTCGACCACCCGCTCGGTGAACGCGGTGTGGCGCGGGTCGGCGGGCAGCTGCCCGGTGGCGATGGGGGCGCCGGCGGCGAAGTCGACGGGCTTGCCGATGTACCGGCTGACCACCAGGTCCGTCACCCGCCCGGCGGTCACCAGCCCGTCGGCGTGGAAGAGTTCGCCCTCGACGTACTCCTCCAGCTGGTACTCCTGCGCGTCGGGCAGCGCGCGGTGGTGGGCGACGGCCTCCTCGGCCGTCGCGTGGATGGTCACCCCGTCGCTGGAGGCTCCCTGGCGCGGCTTGACGACCGTACGGCCGGACCACGGCAGCCGCCCCGAGGCCGGGGGAGCCGCCACGAACCGGGGGTGGCGCACGTCGGCCTCGACGAGCGCCCGCTTCATGGCGACCTTGTCGCGGATCAGCTCCAGGCGCGCGCGGTCGGGGCCGGGGATGCCGAGGTGCTCGCGCACCGCGGCGGCCTCCAGGATCCCGAACTCCGACAGCGCCAGCACCTGCTCCCAGCCGTCGGCGCGGTCGGTGCGGGCGATGATCTGCTCGGCCAGCCCGTCCGGGCCGTCGAGCACCACGCGCCCGCACCGCAGCGACGGCGGGACCTCGGCGATCGAGTCGGGCGTCCCGAAGTACGTGACGTCGTGCGCCTCGTGGTCGATCGCCAGGTGGTAGCCGATCTTCCGGTACGGGACCTGATGCATCACCAGGATCTTCACAGTCGACACTCCAAGGCCGTGATTCCCCAGCTGAATCCCATCGCGCTGGTCGCCAGCAGGATCAGGTCGCCGTTGCGCACCCGGCCGGCGTCCACCACCTCGCGCAGGGCGATCAGGGTGTCCGCGCCGCCCATGTGGCCCTGCCGGTCGTAGGCGAACACCGACTTCTCCTCGGGCAGGCCGAGGGTGGCCAGCAGCCGCTCGTGCATCCGCTTGTCGCCGTGGTTGATCAGCAGCAGGGCGACGTCGTCGATCTTGGCTCCCGCCGCCCGCAGCGTCCGGTCGACCAGGTGCCGGAAGTTCCGGACGTAGGCGTCCGCCAGGCCGCGCCGGTGGGGCTCCTGGCGGATCACCACGCCGTCGGGGCGGTGCTCGCCGCGGTAGTAGTCGGCCCAGCTGCCGTCGGTGCGCATGGCGGAGTGCACGAGGGTGAAGGCCCCCGGGCCGGCGGTGACCAGGACCGCGGCCGCCGCGTCGCCGAAGTTGAACAGGTCCAGGCTGTCGGGGTCGGAGCGGTCGACCAGGCGGGTCAGCCGGTCGCCGATCAGGACCAGGGCGTACCCCGAGCCCTGGGCGTCGAGCCGGTCGCCCGCGATCTGGAGGGCGGCGGCGCCCGCGTTGCAGAAGTTGCCGACCTCGAAGCAGTGCGCCTGCTCGATGCCCAGCGCGTGCGCGATCTTGGCCGCCGGCGACCAGAACGGGTGGTCCCACTCGCCCGAGCCGGCGTAGATCACGGTGCCGATCCGCTCCGGGGCGACCCCGGTGCGTTCCAGGACCTCGCGGGCCGCGTCCCGGGCCAGCTCCCACGCCGCCTCCCCGTCACCCAGGCCGGGGAACCCCTCGGCGTGGGTGACGGCCAGGATGTCGGCCACCGGTACCCCGGAGGCGGCGTGCAGGCTCTGCACGTCGACCCGCCCCTCGGGGTACCGGATGGCGAAGTCCGCTATGGCGCTCACTGCACCCGCTCTTCGACCGGCGCCGCCTCGCTGTCCGCCGACTCGATGCTGACGCGGTGCACGGTGCGCCCGACGCCCGGCTCGACCTCGGTCGCGATGTGGTACGTCGTGCGGGTCTTCCAGATGACCAGGTCCTGCGGGGTCCACACGTGGGTGTAGACGTGGCTCTCGTCCGTGATCAGCTCGTCCAGCAGCGAGAAGAACGCCTCGGTCTCGTTGGGGTCGAAGCCCTCGACGCCGGCCATGTACTCCCGGCTGCCGTACACGTACGCGCGACCGCTCTCCTCGTCCTTGTTGATCACCGGGTGCTGGACCGGCGGGTGCTCGAAGTCCGCCTGGGCCCGGAACTCGGCCACGGACAGGCCCACGTGCTCCGGGCGGATGCGCAGCCGCTTGCTCACGGTGTGGTTGCCGGTCTTGTCGGCCAGCTTCGCCTTCCACTCCTCGGGCAGGCGGTCGTACACGTCCTTCGCGCTGGCGAACTTGGTGTGCCCGCTGGTGGACGGCGCGTTGACGCCGTGCAGCATGGTGAACGGCGCGGGGTCGGCCACGAAGGTGGAGTCCTGGTGCCAGAAGTTGCCGACCCGGGCCACGCCGACGGGCTTGCCGTCCTTCTGCTCGTTCGAGGAGATCATGATCTCCTCGAACTCCGGGTGCCGGTACTTGCTGATCACGAACGGCACCGGGCGGCCCAGCCGCTTGGCCAGCTCGATCTGCTGCTGCGGCGTCAGGTCGATCGAGCGGACCACGACCACGTCGTGCGCGTGCAGCGACTCGACCAGGTCGGCCCACAGCTCCGGGTCCTGCAGGGCGGCGTAGTCCACGCCGCTGTACTCCACGCCGACGAACGGGGTGCTGAGCTTCTTCTGGTAGGTCATCGGGATTCCTCCGCTATCCGGGACGAGGGGTCGAAGGCCTGCAGGCAGTGGTGCAGCGACTCGGCGAAGTTCGCGATCTGTTCCGGAGTCCGGAACGGCGCGACCGTCACGCGGTAGCGCTCGCTGCCCGCGGGCACAGAGGGGAAGTTGATCGGCTGGACGTAGATGTCGTGGCGTTCCAGCAGGAGGTCGGCCACCTGGCGGACCCGCTCGCCGCCGCGCACCATCACCGGTACGAGGTGGCTGTCGGCGTCGAGGAACTCGACGCCGCGGGCCCGCAGTTCGGCCTTCATCAGGGCGACCTTGTCGGCCAGTTCGGCGCGCAGCGCGGTGCCCTTCTGGACGATGTCCAGCGTGCAGAGGGTGGCGTCCATCGAGGCCTGGGGCAGCGCCGTGGTGAAGATGAACCCCGGCGCCTTCGAGCGCACGTAGTCCAGGGCGACGTCGGGGCCGGCCACGTAACCGCCCACCGTGCCCAGCGACTTGCCGAACACCCCCTGCACGAAGGTGGCGCGGTGGTCGCCCAGCTCCTCGCTGAGGCCGGCGCCGGTCGCGCCGCGCACCCCGATCGAGTGCGTCTCGTCCAGCCAGGTCAGGGCCTGGAACTCCTCGGCGAGGTCGAGGATCTCCGACAGCGGCGAGGTGTCGCCGTCCATGGAGTACACGGACTCGAACACGATGAGCTTCGGCAGGTGGGCCGGCGTCGCCTCCAGGCGGGCGCGCAGGTCGGCCAGGTCGTTGTGCTTGAACACCTGCTTGGCGGCGCCGGAGCGCACGATGCCCTCGATCAGCGAGCGGTGGTTGAGCGCGTCCGAGAACACCACCATGCCGGGCGTGGCGGCGATCAGCGTGCTCAGCGACTCGAAGTTGGCCACGTAGCCGCTGGAGAAGATGAGCGCGCGCTCCTTGCCGTGCCACTCGGCCAGTCGGCGTTCGAGCTCGACGTGCGCCACGCTGGTGCCGGCGATGTTGCGGGACCCGCCGGTCCCGGTGCCGTGCCGCGCGATCGAGGCGAGCTGCGCCGCGATCGCGTCGGGGTGCTGGCTGAGCCCCAGGTAGTCATTGCTGCACCAGACCTGCACCAGCCGGTCGTCGTGCCAGGTGTGGCCGGGATCGGCCGCCTGGTGGGCGACGGGCAGGAAGTCCCGGTAGAGCCGTTTGGCCCTGAGGTCGTCGAGCTGGAGCCGCAGGGAGTCGAGGAGCGACGTATCTCGCGGTGATTCCAGGATCTCGGCAGTCATTTCGATTCTCCGCAGGCAGTCGGGATCCGTTCGGGGCGGCGTGCGGCCGGGGTGGTGTTGCCGCCGTGAACCAGAGTGCCGACTGTGCTTCCCGATCCGATCCCGCCAGGCTCCCTGGAGGGATCCGTTCCGTTTCTGGGAGAGGTATCGAGAGGCGGGGCAGGGGAGTTGAGTGTTGCCGGCGTGTAACCGACGCCCCTCCCGTTGGCGGTAATCGTTCGCAGGGAATGCCCGATTGCTCCCGAATCAGCGCGATCGCGGGCCCGTGAAGTGTTGAAACCAGGCAATGCCTGGGTGATATCGCTCCTTAGATCCAACGCGGCACTAGAATGTGGACAGTTGTGCCATCGGCACTCGTTTGTGTGGGGGGAGGGAAATCGTGGGCAAACCTCGGTTCCAGGTGTTGGGGCCTTTAGAGGTGTGGGCGGGGGACAAGCGGATCCCTCTGGGCGGCAGGGTGAACGAGAAGGTTCTGACCCTCCTGCTCCTCGCCCCCGGACAGGTGCTGTCCGTACCACGGATCGTCGAGGGCATCTGGGGTGACGCACCACCGGAAACCGCCACGCACCAAGTCCGCAAAGCGGTGTCGAACCTGCGCACCCGGCTCCCCGACGGCAAGCTGCTCATCGTGACCGTCGGCAGTGGATACCGCATCGCGATAAACGACGAGGACCTGGACTCGGCGAGGTTCGCCGCGTCCGTCCAACGCGCGCACGCCCTGCTCGGCGAAGACCGCAACGCCGAAGCCGCGGAGGAATTCCGCGCGGCCCTGGGCCTGTGGCGCGGCCCGGCTCTCGACGACCACGGGAGCACGGTCATCTCGGCCGCGTCGGCGGCCCTCGAAGAGCGCAGGATGGCCGCCCTCGAACAGTTGCTGGCCCTGCGGATGGATTCGGGCGAAGGCCCGGAACTGATCGGCGAGTTGCGCGACCTCATCGCGGCCAACCCCCTGCGGGAAAGGCTGTACGGCCACCTGATGCTCGCCCTGTACCGGTCCGGACGGCGGGCGGACGCGCTCGACGTGTTCCGGTCCGTGCAGCGGCTGCTGCGCGAGGACCTCGGGGTCGATCCGGGCCCGGCGCTGATCGGCCTCCACGAAGCGGTGCTGAGGGACAGTCCGGACCTGCTGATCGCCCCCGCCGCGCCGCGGCCGGCACCCCGGCCGGCCGAGGCCCCGCGCCACCGGCCGCCCACGATCCCCCGGCTGCTGCCCAACGACCTGCCCGACTTCGTGGGGCGGACGGCGGAACTCGCGGCGGTCGTGGCCGCCGCCGCCGAAGCCGAGTCGGCGGGCGGCCGGATCGTCGCCGTCGACGGCATCGGCGGCTGCGGGAAGACCTCCTTCGCGATCCGGGCGGCCCACGCGATCGCCGGGGAGTTCCCGGACGGCCAGATCTTCATCGACCTCCAGAGCCACAGCCCCGACGAGGAACCGATCAGCGCGAACGCCGCGCTCGACATCCTGCTGCGGGCCCTCGGCAAGCGGTCCGACGAGATCCCCGACGACCTGCCGGGCCGCACCAGCATGTGGCGCAACTGCCTGACCGGGCACCGGTACCTGCTGGTGCTGGACAACGTCCGGGAGGTCGGCCAGATCCGGCCGCTGCTGCCGACGACCGCGGGCAGCATCGCGATCGTGACGAGTCGCGCCCGCCTGGTGGACCTCGACGGCGCCCGCTGGGTGTCACTGCGGGAACTCTCGCCGCTGGAGAGCTCCGTCTTCCTCGCCCGGACCCTCGGCGCCGACCTCGTCGCCGCCGACCTGCGCGGCGCCCGGGACCTCGCCGAGTTCTGCGGCCACCTCCCGCTGGCCCTGCGGATCGCCACGGCCCGGCTGCTCAACCGCCCCGGCTGGACGCTGGACCGGATGGTGCGCAGACTCGCCGACCAGGCCAGACGCCTGGACGAGCTCAGCAGCACCGACCGCAGCGTCGAGGCGACCCTGCGGTCCTCCTACGACGCGATGGAGGCGCCCGTCCGCACGGCGTTCCGGCTCACCGCCCAGCACCCGGGCGGCGCGCTCGACGTCCACTCGGCGGCGGCCCTGCTGGGCCGCGACCTGCCCGCCGCCGACTCGGCGCTGGAATCCCTCATGGACGCCCGGTTCCTCCAGGTGCGCAACGACGGCCGCTACGGCTTCCACGACCTGGTCCGGGCGTTCGCGCTCAGACTGTGCGACTCCGACGGCGAGGCCGGCATCGCCCTGCGCAGACTGCTCGACTTCTACTGCCAGGCCAGCGACGACGCCTGCACCCGGCTCTTCCCGTACTGGCGCCGACTGGACACCTCCTTCCGGCCGGAGACGCCGAACCTGCCCCGGTTCCCGGACCACGGCGCCGCCCTGGACTGGCTCGACCGCGAGCACGCCGGCCTGATCGCCGTGGTGCGGCGCGCCGAGCAGGAACGCCTGGACCTGCACGCCGCGTACCTCGCCCGCAACCTCGTCTACTACCTGAACCTCCGCGGCTACTTCGAGGACTACTACGAGGTCGCCAAGATCGCCGTCGCCTGCGCCCGGCGCCTCGGCGACTCGTCGCTGCTGCTGCTCAGCCTGTCGAACCTGGCCGCGGTCTGCTGGAAGGTCGGCAAGCTCTCGGAGGGCGTCGCGGCCGCCGACGAGGGGCTCGCCGCCGCCATCGCCATCCGCGACTCCCACGCCGAGATGCGCTGCCGGAGCACCCTCGGCATGCTGCTGACCACCGTGGGCACGTACGACGCCGCCCTGCCGCACCTGGAGCGGAGCATCACCCTGGGCACCGAGGCCGGCCTGCTGCGGGAGACCGCGGAGTCGCTCACCGTGCTGAGCCTGCTCCACGAGCACCGCGGCGAATACCGCCGGTCCATCGAATCGGCCCGCACGGCCGTGGAACTCAGCCGCCGACTGCACGCGGTCGAGATCGAGGTCGCGGCCCTGACCGACCAGGCCGTCGCCCACCTGCGCTGCGGGGAGGTGCCCCAGGCCCGGGCCTGCGTGGAGCAGGCCAGACCGCTGGCCGACGAGGCGAAGCTGCCCGGCAACGTCGCCCTGCTGCTGGCCGTCTGCGCCGAGGTCGAGGCCCTCAGCGGGGACCTGACGGAGGCCGCCGAGTCGGGCGTGCGCGCCCTGCGCCTGGTCGAGACCAGCCGGACGCCGGTCCGTCAGGCGGCGGTCGCGAACATCGTGGGCCGGGTGCGGATCTCGGCGCGGGACTTCGAGGGGGCTCTGGAGGCGTACCGCTACGCCTACCGGCACGCGAGCGCGATCGGGTACCGGATCGAGGCGGTCCGCGCCCTGGAGGGCATGGAGACGGCGGCCGCCGTGCTCGATGCCGCGGAACGGTGCGGTCCGGGGCGCGCGCGGCTCTGACGCTCCCGAGGCTGAGGCACCTCGTGCCCGACATCCCGAACCGGCCGGCCGGGCGGGTATCGAAACGGGAACTGCGCGGGACTGCCATGCCCAAGGCTGTGCCAGGCATACGGAACGGCTTCTGTACGGAACGGCTTCATCACCAGAAGGGACATGACAGGGCATGGCCAAGAAGATCGCGGGCCCGGTCCGGGGCGGCACCGCCGCCGCGACACACGCATGGGGTCCGGCGGCACCGTGTGAGACCTGTGCCCACGCCGGGCGGTCCGGCAACGGCGCCGACATCGGGCCCAGCTGACCGTACGGAGCCCTGCCCGCGACCGCCCCGGTCCCCGCCCGAACGGAAGGTTCTGTCTCCCATGCACGTCGGCACAGTCCGCAGGATCCTCACGAAGGCGGGCATCGTCGTCCTCGCCGCCACCACACTCGGCGCCGCCACGACGGCGGGGGCGGCCGGGGCGGCCGCCGGGCCCGGCGACACCGCGGCGGCCGGAGAGCACGCCAAGCACGGCGGAACGGTTCGCATCGCACAGCGGCCCAACGACAGCCCGAACGTGATCTGGCCGTTCATGGACGTCAACCAGGTCACCTCGATCAACATCGGGGAGTTCCAGCAGTACTTCTTCCGGCCGCTGTACTTCGCCGGGAAGGACGACAAGATCGCCATCGACGACGACCTGTCGCCGGCCCGGGCCCCGATCTGGAGCGAGGACGGAAAGACCGTCACCATCCGCCTCAAGAACTGGAGATGGAGCAACGGCGAGCCGGTCACCGGGCGCGACGTCCAGTTCTGGATCAACATGTCCAAGGCCGAGAAGGAGCACGACGGGTACTACACCCCGCCGATGACCATCGCGGGGGTGACGACGAACTACTTCCCGGACAACGTGGCGTCCACCTCGGTCACGGAGCACGGCATCTCGATCACCTTCGACCGGCAGTACAACCGGACGTGGGTGCTGCAGAACGTCCTGACGACGATCACACCCATGCCCCGGGCCTGGGACGTGACCGGCCCCGGCGGCACGAGGGGCCGGTGCTCCTCGGACGCCTTCGACGCCTCGACGCTGAAGGCCGACTGCGACCCGGTCTTCCGCTACCTGAGCGCGGCCTCGGTCGACAGGAAGACCTTCGCGACCAACCCGCTCTGGCAGATCTCGGACGGCCCCTGGAAGCTCAAGTCCTATGACGCGGCCACAGGTTACTACGCCATCGTCCGCAACAAGGCCTACTCCGGCGTCCACCGGCCCTACCTGGACGAGGTCGACTTCGTCCCGTACAAGAACGCCGAAACCCAGTACGCGGACCTGGCGGCCGGCGCGTCGAGCCCGAACGCCCTCCAGATCGGCATCCTGCCCAAGGCCCACGCGGCGCGGTACAACGCGAACGACCTCCAGGCGGGCAACCCGCTGGCCGGGCAGGGCTACCACATCGCCCCGCTGACCTACCTGGACTCGATCAGCTACTACCAGCTCAACTTCCGCAGCAGCCGGCACGGCAAGCTGTTCCGGCAGCCCTACTTCACCAAGGCGCTCCAGGACTCCTACGACCAGCAGGGCGTCATCGACGGTGCCCGCAAGGGCTGGGGCCACCCCACGATCGGCGCCGTGCCGGCGATCCCCGCGGGCAACCCGCTGTCGCCCAACGCCCTTCAGCACCAGATCAAGTTCGACCTCGCCGAGGCCCGCGGCCTGATGGCCGCCAACGGCTGGGACCTGAGCACCACCCCGGCCGTGTGCCGGAACCCGGGGACGGGCCCCGGGCAGTGCGGCGCGGACATCGCCGCCGGCGACAAGGCGGAGTTCGACCTGGACTACCAGTCGGGCAACGCCGACCTGCCGGGGATCATGGCCTCCTACCGGGCGAACCTCGCGCAGTCGGGGATCTCCGTGAACCTGGCCGAGGTGGCCGTCGACCACCTCCAGATCGAAGCCTCCCTGTGCACCCCGGCCAACCCCGACGGCTGCGCCTGGGACGCCGTCCTGTACGGCGGCTGGACGTACTCGCCCCAGCTCTACCCGACCGGCGACTCCCTCTTCGCCACCGGCGCCGCGGCGAACGTCTGGGGCTACTCGGACCCTCGCCTGGACGAACTGATCGCCAAGTCGATCACCAGCAACGACATCCAGGACATGTACGCCTACGAGGACTACGTCAACGACCACCAGCCGGTGATCTACACCGACGAGATCGTGGCCATCTACGAGGTGGCCAACGGCCTCCACATGCCGGTCCAGGACCCCTTCGAGGGCTATCAACCGGAGTTCTGGTACTACACGAAGTAGCCGCGCCGACCCCGCCGGGAGGGCCGGGCCCCGTTCGGGGGCCCGGCCCTCCCGGCGTCACTCGGGCGCCGACGGGCCCCAGGCATTCGGCGGACGTCGTCGCGCGGCCCGTGGCGGTGCGTGCCTAGCGTGGCGTCCTGGGGGTCATCCGAGCACTTCTCGCGGGTCGGGACGGTCCGTCACGGCCGCCCGGCCCGCCCTCCAGGAGGCAGTACATGAGACTTCGGGCATGTTCGAGCGCGCTGGCCGCCGCCGCGCTGACCATCGGCCTGACGGCCGCCGCGTCCCCGGCCGGGGCAGCGGCAGGGGCCGCGGACCGGCCGTTCCTCGACCGGTTGAACACCGTGTCCACCGTCGCGTCCACCGTCCCGGAGAACGGCGACGTGAACCCGTACGGGGTGTTCACGATCCGGGAGAGCACCGGTGCCCTGCACCGGGGGAACATCCTGGTCAGCAACTTCAACAACTCGGCGAACCCGCCCGCGGGCGAGCAGGGCCGGGGCACGACGCTGGTCCAGATCACCCCGGGCGGCACCCGGACCACGTTCGCCACCATCGACCCGAAGCACCTGCCCGGCCCCTGCCCCGGCGGGGTCGGGCTCACCACGGCGCTGACGGTCCTGCCCGGCGGCTGGGTCGTGGTCGGCAGCCTGCCCACCGCGGACGGCACGTCCGCCACCGCCCAGGCCGGCTGTCTGCTGGTGCTCGACAAGCACGGCACGGTCCGCGAGACCATCGCCGGGGACGGCATCAACGGGCCGTGGGACCTCACCGCCGTCAGCTCCGAACGGCGCGGCGAGCGCGGCGTGCGGACCGTGCAGAGCGAACTGTTCGTGACCAACGTCCTCAACGGGACGGTCGCCGGCGGCGGTGCGGAGGTCGACGAGGGCACCGTCCTGCGGATCACCCTCCGCAGCGAGGGCGACCAGCCGCCGCAGCGGGTGGCCACCACCGAGATCGGCTCGGGCTTCCCCGAGCGGACGGACCCGGCGGCCCTGGTGGTCGGTCCGACCGGTGTCGGCCTCGGCCACGACGGCACGCTCTTCGTCGCCGACACGGTGCTCAGCCGGATCACCGCGATCCCGGACGCGCTGAACCGGAAGGACAGCGCCGGGATCGGGCGGGTCATCTCCTCGGGCGGAGCCCTCAACGGCCCGCTGGGGATGGCCATCGCCCCCGGGGGCGACATCCTGACGGTCAACGGCGGGGACGGCAACATCGTCGAGACCACCCCGGCCGGGCGGCAGGTGGCGGTCAAGCAGATCAACAACGAGGGAACCCCGCCCGGGGCGGGCGCGCTCTTCGGCCTCGCGCTGGACCTCGACCGCGACGCCGTCTACTTCGTCAACAACGCGGACAACGTCCTGGACGTCCTGCACTGATCGCGGGTGCCGCCGGCGCACCGCGCCGGTCGTCGCCGCCGGCCCCGCCCGGCGGCGACGACGTTCGCGGCGGAGGCGTCAGCGGGCGGCGATGGTGCCGTCCGGGCTGAGGCGGGACACCACCTCGACCACCGCCTCGGCCGCCCGGGCGGCCTCCTGCTCGCCGATCACCAGCGGCGGGGCGAGCACCAGCATGTGGCCGTACGGGCGGGCGATCACGCCGTGGGCGCGGCGCACCTCGAAGGCGACCTGCTCCACCGGGGTCCAGCCGAGCGGTTCGCGGGTGGTGCGGTCGGCCACCAGTTCCAGCGCGGCCAGCGAGCCGACCACCCGCAGGTCGCCGACGGTGGGCAGCTCGGTGGCGGGCGCGAGGCCGGTGCGGAACCAGTCCTCGATCCGGTGCGCCTGGCCGATCAGGTTCTCCTTCTCGATGATGTCGATGGTGGCCAGGCCCAGCGCGCACGCCACCGGGTGGCCCTGGAAGGTGTAGCCGTGGAAGAAGCCGCCGGTGTCCAGCAGGGTGTCGGCGACCTCGTCGGTCATCAGGGTGGCGCCCAGCGGGGCGTAGCCGCCGGCGATGCCCTTGGCCATGGTGATCATGTCGGGTTCCATGCCGCGCACCGCGGAGTCGAACCAGGCACCGGTGCGGCCGTACGCGGTGACCACCTCGTCGGCGATCAGCAGGATGCCGTGTTCGCGCAGCAGTTGGCGCACCCGCGGCCAGTAGTCGGCGGGCGGGGTGAGGACGCCGCCGCCGGCCATGACCGGCTCGCCGATCATGGCGGCGATGTTGCCGGGGCCGATCCGGTGGATGGTCCGCTCCAGCTCGGCGAGCAGGAAGTCGGTGGGGTCCTGGTCTCCGTACAGGTCGGCGGCCCGGTACGGGTAGGGCGGGGAGAGCTTCTCCACGTGCGGCAGGTTGGGGCCGACGCCGTCCTGCATGGGCGGGAAGCCGGTCGCGGTGCCGGAGCCGTAGGCGGCGCCGTGGAAGGAGTAGTGCCGGGACAGGATCCAGGTGCGGTCGGTGTCGCCACGCCGGTGGTGGTAGAGGCGCGCCGCCTTGATCGCGGTCTCGACCGACTCGGATCCGCCGGAGGTGAAGAACACCCTCTCGATGCCCTCGGGGGCGAGCCGGGCGATCCGCGCGGCCAGCCGGATCGCCTGGTCGTTGCTGAACTCCAGGAGGCTGGTGAAGTACTCGAGTTCGCCGATCTGCCGGGCGGCGGCCTCGGCCATCTCGGGCCGGCCGTGGCCGAGCGGCGAGTGCCATACGCCGCCGCCGGCCGCGTCCAGCAGTTCGTTGCCGCGGGCGTCCCACACGGTGCAGCCCTGACCGCGGACGATCACCACCCGGTCGTGGATGTCGCCGCGCTGCATGGAGCGGAACAGATGCCGGCGGTCCAGGTCTTCCAACTCGGCCG
>NZ_JAFLNG010000179.1 GCF_017427025.1 Streptomyces sp. FH025 | reverse complement strand
TCACGGCCTATCGGAGCAACGCCCATGACGGACAACGGAATTCAGCAGGACAAGGAACCCCGCCGCCGCCTCGGCTGCGTAGTAGTCACCACCCGCAAGGACACCGGCGCGGTACTCACAGTCCAGACCACCTACCGCAAGAACCCGATCCTGCCCGGCGGCGCCGCACACCCGAACGAACTGATCGGCGCCGCCGCCGCACGGGAACTGCTGGAGGAACTCGGCCTGACCCTCCCGCTCACCCACTTCATCGCCGTCGACCAGATGGACGCCAACAAACAGTCAGGAGCAGTCGAAGGCATCAACATCGTCCTCGACGGCGGCCAGTTGAGCGCCGACCAAGCCGACGCCGTCTCCGTCCCCGACACGGACGCCGCCCGGCAGGAGATCGCCGACGTGCTCTGGATCCTGCCCGAACACCTCGACCGCGCGCTGGACCCCGAACAGGCCGCCCGCGTCCGGCAGGCCCTCGCCGCCCGCGCGGCCGGCCACCGGCTCCCCCTGCTCTTCAGGGGCGAGCCGACCGGTAGTCCGTAACGCGATCTTGCTAGTGCCGCATCAGGCAACGTTCGCCCTGTCGGAGGCCCTGCCTGTAGATGGCTTCGGCCGCTTGCCATAATCGACCGATGAGTTCCATCGAACGCCCTTTGCCGCCCCTGAACGCCGACGAGCGCACCACGCTCGAAAGCTGGCTTGACTTTCACCGCGCCACCCTCGCCATGAAGTGCGAGGGCCTGGACGATGGGCAGGCCGCTGTCGCGTCCGTGCCACCGTCCGGCTTCACATTGACCGGCCTCGTCCAGCACATGGCGGAGGTGGAGCGCAACTGGTTCCGTCGAGTGTTCGCCGGAGAACAGGCCCCGCCCATCTACGACCCGCAGGCCGACCCGTCTGCCCCCGACGGCGGCTTCGAACTGGCCGAGGGCGCCACACTGCACGACGCTCTGGCCACCTGGCACGCGGAGATCGCCCATGCCCGCGAGCTCTGCGCCGCCCGTGCCTTGACCGACACCGGCCGCTTCATGGAGCAGGACGTCAGCCTCCGCTGGATCTACGTCCACATGATCGAGGAGTACGCCCGCCACAACGGCCACGCCGACCTGCTCCGGGAGCGCATCGACGGCACCACTGGTGTATGACACCACCCCGCGCTTGGTCAGGCAGGCATAGAACTCACCCCGGAAGCGTGACAGTTCAGCGAACCCGTCCCGCTCGACCCGATCGTGAAGCGGAGTCATCCCCACGGCCTTCGTCGTGATGGTGTGCGCTCCTTGGTCGGAGCACAGGATCAGACGAAGGCCGCCCCGTGTACGGCAGTTACCGAAACGAGTGATCACGTTCGGCAGACCGTTCGACGTCGGTGCTTAACGATCAAGCTAGGGCCTGTTGTGAAAGTGCCGACGGGCCGGACGAGGTGATGCCCAGGTCCGGCCCGTCCGCTCGTCTCTACAGGTCGAGCTGATACTGCAGTGTCGTGTGCGTGGGCAGGTAGCCGAGGCTGTCGCTGATGTGTCTCATGTGCGTGTTGCTGTCGGCGGTGTCGGTCAGGAGGCCACCGAGGTCGGGGTAGTGCCCGTGGGCTTGGCGGATCGACTCGGCTTTCATCCAGCGGCCGAGGCCGTGTCCGCGGTGCTCGGGCAGCACGCCGGTGCCGTAGTGCTGGGCATCACCTGTGCCGCCGCCGGGCACGACGAGTTCGGTGAACCCGGCGATCGATCCGTTGGAGGTGTCGATGGCGACGACGGTGTGCAGATGGTCGCCGCGCTGTTCGACGGCCTTCGCCGCGGCCCGGACCCGGTCCACGTCCCAGGTCGTGGTGCCGTGGTCGGTGTCCTCCATCGGCATGTCGTCCATGGCGCGACGTGAGTCGGCGAAGGTCTGGGCGAGATCGTCGGGGACGGTTCCCTGCCAGGACGCCAGCCGGTAGCCGGAATGCGGACGCTCAATGATCTCTGCCAGGGAGGGGATGTCCACATCGGCCAGGGGCAGGCGGGAGTACCTCAGGGTGAGGACCTTGCGGAAGCCGTGGGCCGGCAGGAAGTGGTCGCCGGGCGATCCGGCTCCGGCCTGCGCCACGACGCAGCGCCGGGTGTTGTCTCGGGCGGCGGCCACGGCCGCGTCGAGGAGCCGGGAGCCGACGCCCTTGCGGCGCTCCACGGGATGAACGTGGAGGGTCAGTTCGGCCAGGTGTGCTTGTCCGCCATCGAACAGGCGCAGAAAGGCCGTCCCGACAGGGTTGGCATCGGCGTCGGACGCCAGCCATGCAAGGCGTCGGCTGTGCGCCCCGTGAGCAGGGTCGGTCAGCGGGGTGATGCGAAACGACAAGGTGTCTCCGTCGTGAGGGGGTGGCAAAGGTCAGTACGCGGGCTCAACTGCTGGGCACTCCTGCGCATGTGCTCCACACCTCCTCGTCGACAGTGCCGGTCCGGATCTACATGGACGGCTGGGAGAACGTAGCTGGTCTGTCGGCTCCTGGGCAAAGGGTTTACTGAAGGCTGCTGCGGCCGCGGGGTCACAGCCACTCGTTGATGGCCGCGGCCAGTTCGCCTCCCTCGACGAACTGGCCGCGGCCATCGACACCTTCGTGTTGGCCTGCGACGAACACGACGCCAAGCCCTGCCGCTGGACCTTCGACGGCCGCCCACTCAAAGCCGCATGAACCCCCGAAGGATCGACGCGGCGCCGCACTAGGGCTGGAAGAGTACTTCCGGATTGTTCGGCGAGGGGCCGTCCAGCAGCGGGCTGTGGTCCCCCTTCAGCGTCTGGTCGAAGAACGCTGTCACGTACTCGCGGGTGATCTCCACCCCGCGTTCCGGGGAGAGGGGCGGCGTCGGGAACCCGGCCTCCTCCTGAAGCACATCCAGGTCGGAGAAGCTGAAGTGGTCGGCGCCGGCGACCGCCAGCCACTTCTTGTAGCCGCCGAGGGCGGCCCAGGTCTGCACCCACGTGGTGTCGCCGCCGTCGGCCGGGTGGTTGTCGGGCGTACCCAGCATGAGGAACGGCCGGTTGATCTGACCGGGCATCGGGGCCGGGTGGAAGTCGCCGTCCATGTTCACTCCGGCCCGTACCCGCGGGTCGGCGATCATCGTGGCGGCGGCCGCCGCTCCGCCGATGGAGTGTCCGGCCATGCCGATCTCGTGCTTGTCGATGAGGTGTGCCAGGCGCCACGCGGTATTGCCATGCGTCAACTGGTCGATCAAGAAGGACACGTCCAGCGCGCGGCTGGCGGGGATGGAGTCGATCGTCTTCGGGTCATCGCAGATCGCGCACGGCGGCGTCTGGCCGTTCGCCAGCGTCTCGCCGCTGTCCTCGTAGGTGTCGCCGACGAGCGCGACGACGTAGCCGTGACTGGCCAGGTCGGTCGCGAGCGAGGTGAGCGTCATGCGCGGGTTTTCGTGCGCGGGTGAGAGGACCACCAGCGGATACTTGCCGCGCTGCGGCCGCGCGCCGTCGAAGGCGTGAGTGGTGACGCTGGAAAGGGTCTGCGGGGTGACGCCGGAGCTCGCCGGCAAATTCCGGCGCTGGACGATTCCGGCTGCCTCGGCGAGGGTCATGTAAGGGGCCGGAGTCCCGGTCCCGGGGACGGCCGGGTAGACCATCGTGACGGCCAGTTGGCGGGGGCCGGATGACGGCACCCACGGGTCAAGGCGGCTCGCGTCGGTGAGGTGGATGACGTCCTCGCCGGCGGCGTAGGGGCCGGTCGGCGCGGGGAGCGCGCCCTGGAAGGACCGCGTGGGCGCGGTGGCCGTGGCCGGGGCCGGTGCGGCGTCGAACGCGTGCGTGGCCACCGGCGTGGCCGACGGTGTGGTCGTGGCGGCGAACCCGGCGCCGGTTCCGGTGACGAGGGCGGCGAGCGCCAGCACCGCGACAGCGCTGATACGGCGATTGCGTTTCATGGGATCGACGCTAGGTTCCGCGGCTCCGTATCGAATCAACCCATGGATGCAAACATTCCGGTGCCGTTCGTAGCCCCCGCGAGGTACCGGAGTCATACGCCGGTACTACGTCGTGCGGCGCGGAGCTCCCTTCGCCGGCCTCGTCGAGCGCCACCTTCGTCTTGGCCTACGACGAACACGACGCCAAGCGTCCGTCGCGCTGGGAGTGCAGAACCAGGTGCATCAGGTGCTCTGACGCTTCGAAGCTTGGCGCTCGTGCTGCGGCAGAGGCAATACCGTTGCCGCGTCAGGGGATTGTCGTGATCGCCGCTCTCTCCGGGTGGGGCGGTCTCCACGCTGCACAGGAAGTCGGCCTCGTCGACTTCCTGTGCCGGATCCTCCACGGGGGCGGGGGAGATTCACCGCTCGTCCACGCGGGCGTGGTTGGCGGTTCATGTGGCTGCCATGGCCCTCCATCAGCCTGGCCACCTCCGGCCGCAGACCTTGGCGAACGCACAGAAATTGCCGTGAAAGGCCCCGCCCATGCAAGAAACGACGCCCGCGCCCGGGCCTGGCGCACTGGATGAGACGGACCTGGCGCTGGTCCACGCCCTCCAACTCGCCCCGCGTGCGGCCTGGGTGGACCTCGCCACGGTCCTCGGCACCACGGCCCCCACGCTCGCCCGCCGCTGGCGCCGCCTGACCGCCACCGGCACGGCCTGGATGACCTGCCACCCCGGGCTCCCGAAGGGCGCGGCCCCGCCCGTCGGGAGCATGGCGCTGGTCGAGGTCACCGTCGCGCCCGGCCGCGTCCCCGGCGTCGTCGCCGAGCTGTCCCGGCACACCAACGCCGTCAACATCCAGCTCCTCACCGGCTCCCGCGATCTGTTCGTCACCGTCGTCGCGTCCGACGCCGAACGCCTCTCGCGCTACCTCCACGTACGGCTCCCGGCCGTCCCCGGCATCACCGGGATCCGGGTGCAGGTGCCCCTGCGCATCCACAAGGACGCCGGTGCCTGGCGGCTGCGCGCCCTCGACCGCGACCAGCGCCGGCGGCTCGCCGAGCTCACCCGCACGCCGGGCACGGCGCCCGCGCCGTTCGACCTGGACGCCGAGGACCGCGCGATCCTCTCCCACCTCGGCCCCGACGGCCGGCTCAGCACCGCCGAACTCGCCCGGCGACTCGGCCTCAGCGGCGCCACCGTCGCCCGTCGGCTGTCCCGCCTGACCGCCTCCGGCCGCGCGCGGTTCCGCTGCGAGATCGCCCGCCCGCTCACGGGCCGGCCCGTCACCATGACCTGGTGGCTGCGCGTCCCCGCCGCGGAACTCCACGCCACCGCCACCGAACTCGTCGCCCTCGGCGATGTCCGCCTGTGCATGGCGGTCACCGGCACCGCCAACCTGGTCGTGGTCATGTGGCTGCGCCACCCCTCCGACGCGACCGCGTCGGAAGCGGACTGGGCACGGCGCTTCCCCCGCGTGGAGGTCCTCGACTCGGCGATGACCCTGCAAGCGGTCAAGTGCGTGGGGCGTCTCGTCGACGCCGGTGGCCGCGGCACCGGGTACGTCCCGATCCACGGTTTCGAGGACGTGCGCGACGCACCCGCCCCGCCCGCGTTCCCGTCGGCCTGACCGGGAGGGGATCCGGTTCATCCAGGGCAGCGGGCCAGGCACTGGTTCCGGATCCTGCACGGGTGGGGCCCTTCGCGGTGGATTCTGTGCGATCCCTCCGGTCCGTCACCGACAGTGCGAGGCTGACGCGGACGGCTGGTCACTGCCCGACACCACCACTTCCCTGGAGGCCGCCCGATGACCGCACCCCGCCCCAACATCCTGTGGACGGTGAGCGAGGACTGCCCGCCCCGGTTCGGCTGCTACGGCGATGCGCTCGCCGTCACCCCGAACCTGGACGCGCTCGCCGACCGCGGCACCCTCTTCGAACACGCCTACAGCGCCGCCCCCGTCTGCGCCCCCTCCCGGTTCGCCCTGCTCACCGGCATCGCACCGGAGAGCCACGGGCCCGCGCACCAGATGCGCGCCAACGCGCACGTCCCGGCGTGGATGACCACGTACCCGGAGGTCCTGCGCGGCCTCGGCTACTACTGCACCAACAACGCCAAGACCGACTACAACTGCGACGTCGACCCGCAGGCCATCTGGGACGAGTCGTCGGACACGGCGCACTGGCGCAACCGCCCCGACGGCGCCCCGTTCCTCGCGGTGTTCAACTACGACCCCACCCACGAGAGCGCGGTGTTCCGCCGCGAGGAGTTCACCGTCGACCCCGACGCCGTCCGGCTCCCCGCCTACCTGCCCGACACCCCGCAGATCCGCGGCGACTTCGCGCACTACTACCGGCACATAGCCGGCATGGACGCCTTCGTCGGCCGGCTGCTGGCCCAACTGGAGGAGGACGGCGAACTGGACAACACCATCGTCATCCACACCTCCGACCACGGCGGCGTCAACCCCCGCTCCAAGCGCTGGTGCTACGACGAAGGACTGCACGTCCCCCTCATCGTCGCCGCCCCCGAGCGCTGGGCCGGTCTCTTCCCGGCCCCCGGCACCCGCGTCACCGCCGCGGTCGGCACGATCCGCATCCCGCCCACCCTGGTCGAACTCGCCGGGGGCGAGGTGCCCGCACAGATGCAGGGGGAGAGCCTCGCGCGCACCGTCTTCGACGAGGACCGCGAACTCGCCTTCGGCATGCGCAACCGCATGGACGACCGCCGCGACATGGTCCGCACCGTCCGCGACGCCCGCTACCGCTACATCCGCAACTACGACCCCCACCGGCCCTACGGCGCTCACCAGGCCTTCGCCTGGCTCGCCGCGGGCTACCGGTCCTGGGAGACGGAACACCTCGCCGGGCGCCTCGACGACGTGCGGGACGCGTTCTGGCGCGAGAAGCCGGGCGTGGAACTGTACGACTGCGACGCCGACCCGGACCAGGTCCGCAACCTCGCCGGCGACCCCGCCCACGCCGACGTCGAGGAGCGCCTCGACGCGGCACTGCGCGCCCACATCCTCGCCGTCAACGACAACGGCTTCCTGCCCGAGGGCGCTCCCGCCGAAGGCTACGACGCCTCCCGCGCCGAAGGCGCCTACCCGCTCGCCCGCATCCTCGCCGTCGCCGACGCCGTCGGCCGCCGCGACCCGGCCGAAGTACCGCGCTTCACCGCCGCGTTGGCGGATCCCGACCCGACCGTGCGGCGTTGGGGAGCCGTCGGACTGCTCGTCCTCGGCGCCGACGCCATGGCCGACGGCGTCGACGCGCTCCTCAAGGCCACCGTCGACGGCGAGCCGGATCCTTTCGTGCGCATCCCGTGCGCGGAGGCCCTCGCCAGGCAGGCGGGCGACCCGGCCGCGCTCGCCTGCCTGGCCGACCTCGCCGGGCCCGCGCACCCGATGAGCGTCCGGCTCGAAGCGATCGGTGCGCTGACCGCGCTCGCCCCCGAGGCGGTGGAGCCGTACCGCGACGTGGTGGCCGCGGCTGCCGACGAACCCCACGAGTACATCGGCAACGCGGCGCGCTACCTGCTCTTCCGCATCGACGGCTCCTACACGCCCGACACCAGGGTCTTCGACATCGAGCGCCTGCTCGCGCTCGCCGCCAAGGCCGGACGTCGACGGGGCTGATCCACGGGGCTGGTCCACGGGGCTGGTCCACGGGGCTGGGCCACGGGGCTGATCCGGCCTTCCGCCCCCTCCACCCATGTGACGACCTCCGGCTGGCTCGCGCGGGGGAGGGGGTCGGCCCCTGCGGCGGAGGTGGCGGTGGGGCAGTGTCCGCGACGCTGGACGCATGCTGATGAACATTCCGGTGGGCGACACCGAACGCCCCGTTCCCCGTTGGGCCCTGCGCTTGGCGAAGGCCCTCCCGTTCGTCCTGCTGCCGCACTGCCTGTGGCGGCTGCCGTTCGCCTTCGACTACCGGATGGGGACGGTCGACCCGGCGGCCCCCGCCTACGTGTGGTGGGCGACCCCGTACGTGTTCGGGCTGAGCGTGCTCACCGAGGCGCTGGCGCTGCTCACCCTGGGGCTGGTCAGCGGCTGGGGCGAGGTGTTCCCGTCCTGGGTGCCGGTCCTGCGGGGCCGCCGGGTGCCGTCGCTCGCGGCGGTCGTCCCAGCGGTGCTGGGCGGGCTGGTCCTGTTCGGCCTGTTCGGGCTCCAGCCGCTCGCCTGGTTCGGGGTGTTCGACGAGGTCGGCTTCAGCAACGGCTGGTGGGAGGCCCTGTACCGGGTCTGCGTCAGCCCGGCCATGCTCTGGGGCCCGATCACCATCGCCCTCGCCTGGGCCTACCACCGCCGCCGTCGGCCGGTCGCGCAGGGCGTCCGGTAGTGGTCGCCGGTCGCTCAGCCGGTCCGCTCGTGGTCGCCGACCGCCGCGAGCTCTTCCTCGTCCGAGCGGCGGGCGCGCTCCGCCCAGGCGGCCACCGGTGGGCCCGCCGCGCCCACGGCCGCGAAGAACACGCCGAGCAGGAGCCAGCCCGCGTGCCCGAGACCGAGGACCGCCGTCGTGAGGACCGCCGGAGCCAGGGCCTGCCCGGCGTCGAAGCCGACGCCGAAGAGGCCCTGGTACTGCCCCTGGGCGTGGTCGGGGGCGAGACCGAAGCCGAGCGCGTAGCCGCCCGAGGACTCCCACACCTCTCCGAGGCTGTGCACGACGACGGCGAGGACGGCGAGCACCGGCGCGATCCAGGCCGGAACGTCCGCGGTCAGGGCCATCAAGGGACAGCTGACCAGGAACAGCAGCCCCGCGAGGCGGAACGCCCGGCCGCCCTGGCGCGGTGTTTCCACCCGGGAGCCGATCCTGCTCTGGAGCAGCACGCACACCCCGCTGTTGACCGCGTAGACCGCCGCCACCGTCCAGCGGGGCGCGTCGGTGTGGGCGGAGAGCCAGATCGGCAGCAGCAGGGAGACGGTCTGGTACTGGAGGCCCATCGCGCCGTAGAGCGCGACGAAGGACACGTACGGCCGGTCGGACAGGACGGCCCAGCGGTGGTGCTCCTCGGGCCGGGGCAGGGGCCGGTAGTTCGGGAGACCGATCAGGGCGATCAGACCGGCGCAGGCGAAGCTGGTGGCATTGGCGAGGATGAGCGCGGTGTAGGCCGGGCGGGTGCCGACCGAGACGGCGAAGGCGGCGCCGAGGGTGCCCAGGACCACGCCGAGGTTGACGAACGTGCGCAGCTTCGCCCTGAAGGCGGCCGGGCGTTCACCGCCGGCCCGGGCGATGAGTGCGCCGCCCGCGGCGCCGCCCGCCGTCGCCGCCAGCCGGTCCAGGGTGGCGATGAGCGTGAACGTGACCCAGTCGTGGATGACGACGAACGCGGCCATCGTCGCGGCCTGCATCGCGAGGGCCGTCAGCCAGACCGTGCGCGGCCCGTACCGGTCGGCTAGGTTCCCGGCCGGGACCCCGGCCAGCAGCCCGACCAGCCCGGCGATCGTGAGCCCGACACCGACCCGATCGGCGGGCAGGTGCACCACGAGCGTGAAGTAGAGCACCGAAGCGGTGTTGAACAGCCCGTTGCCCACCCGACTGACGAAGCTCGCGACGATGAGAACGCGCTGCGGACCGTGCGGCGCCGATGAGTTGGACATCCGAGGTCCGGCGCTCTTCTCGATCATGCGGACGAGGCTAATGGACGGGGTCAATGGACGGGGTCAATGGACGAGGCCAATGGACGAGGCGAGGAAGAGGGGGACGAGCGGGTCCGCTTCGAGCTGTACCCGGACAACCTCGGTTTCCACGCCCCCCTGGTGCGGCCACTACGACACGTGAGCCGTCACCACTCCGCCACCCGGTAGTCCTTGAGGAACACCCCTGACACCGGGTGCCCGGCCTCGCCCCGCACGATCGGGTCGTACACCCGGGCCGCGCCGTCGACGATGTCGAGCGGGGTGCGGAAGCCCTGGGCGGCGATCCGGGCCTTCTTGGGGGCCGGGTTCTCGTCGGTGATCCAGCCGGTGTCGACGGCGCACATGTGCACGCCCCGGACGGCGAGTTCGGCGGCGCTGGTGCGGGTGAGCATGTTGAGCGCGGCCTTGGCCATGTTGGTGTGCGGGTGCCGGGTGGTCTTGTTGCGGACGGCGAACCGGCCCTCCACCGCCGTCACGTTGACGATGTAGCGGGCGGGGTGCGGGGAGGCGAGCAGCAGCGGCAGCAGCCGGTCGCAGAGCAGGGCCGGGGCCAGGGCGTTGACCAGCTGGGTCTCCAGGACCTCCGCCGGGTCGAGCGAACCGAGCGTGGCGGACCACGAGTTGGCGGGCGCGAGGTCTGGCAGCAGCCCGGCCTCGTCGGTCAGGTCGAGCAACGATCCCTTGCTGGAAGACAGTTGGGCGGAAGCGGAGAGCGGCCGGAAGCCGGGGGCGTGGGCGATCGCCCGGCGGTCGGCGGCGGGCAGCTCGCCCCGCTCGCCCGCGGCGAGGAGCGCGTACGACTCCGGCGGGCGGCGCAGCGTCTGCGCGGCGTTGTTGACCAGGATGTCCAGCGGTCGCCCGTCGGATCGCAACCGCTCGGTCAAGCCGAGGACTTGGCGCGGGTCGCGGAGGTCGATGCCGACCACGGTCAGCCGGTCCCACCACTGCGCGCTGCCCTCGGCGGCGCGGAAGCGGCGGACGGTGTCCTGCGGGAAGCGGCTGGTGACGGTCAGCTCGGCGCCGTCGCGCAGCAGCATCAGCGCGAGCTGGAAGCCGATCTTCACCCGCCCGCCGGTGAGCAGCGCCCGGCGCCCGCGCAGGTCGGTGCTGAGGCCGCGGCGGGCGGTGTTGTCGGCGGCGCAGCCCGGGCACAGCATGTGGTAGAAGCCGTCGACCCGGTGGTAGGCCTGCTTGCAGACGTAGCACTTGCGCGGTATTCGCAGCTCGCCGACCGGCCCTCCCGGGGCGGGGTCGAGCGGCGCGTCCTCGCGTCGGTGCCGGGCGCCCGTCGCGGTGGTGGCGAGCAGATCGGTGTCGGCCCGCCGGACGGCCTGCTTGGCCTCCTGGCGGCGGCGCTTGCGGCTCTCCATCACGAAGGAGCTGAGCTGCCGCTCGGCGTGCAGGCGGGTGCGGTCGTGGGGCGGGAGTGCGCGCAGGCGGCCGAGGGTGCGGCTGAACGCGGCGAGTTCCTCGGGGGCCAGGCCCGCCGTGCGGGCGGTCTCGTCGGTCGCCATGGTCGTGTCGAGCTGGTCGTGGTCGTGGTCGTGGTCGTGGCTTTGGTCTTGGTCTTGGCCGTGGTCGTGGTCGTCCCGGACCGTCATGTCCGCCCCCTCGTGCCGTACAGGTGGGAGGGACAGTAGTCGACGGTCCGGGACGATGAGAGCTCAATTTCCGCAGGCCCGGCCCCGTTCGGAGCCGGGCCGCCCGGGCTCAGCCCGAGTACTGGCTGAAGATCTTCGCGAACTCGTAGGGCTGCTGGGCGATGTTGGTGCACTTGGACAGCGAGCCGCCGGTGCAGGCGTTGGCGTCGCGGGTGGCGTCCCAGAAGGCCAGCAGGCCGAGGTGGTTCTGCCGGGCGAAGGTCACCAACTGCTGGGCGGCAGCCTGGTTGTAGATCTGGTGGTCGTCGTTCTCGCCGATCATCGGGGTGACGCCGACCATGGACCACAGCTGGGCGTCGGTCTTCGCCGGGTAGAGCGCCTTGAGCTGGCCGAGGAGCGACTGGGCGGCCTGGACGGCGGCGTTGCCGTAGTCGGTGCCGGAGCGGTAGTAGTCCATCGCCATGGCGTTCACCAGGTCGAGGTTGACCCCGGCGTCCCGGGCGGACTTGACGATGGCGACGCCCTCGCTGGTCAGGCCCTCGGGCAGGACGGGCAGGGTGAGCGAGACCTTGAGGCCGGGGTGGGCCTGCTGGAGCTTGGCGAGCGCGGCGGATCGGCGGTCGTTGGAGGCGGTGTCGGCGATCGCCGCGCCCTCGATGTCGTAGTCGACGTAGCGCAGGTTGTAGGCGTTGACCACCGCGTCGTACTCGTTGAACAGCGAGTCCACGGTGGTGCAGGCGGCAGCGAGTTCGGTGCCGCTGGCGCCGCCGAAGGACAGCTTGACGTCGCCGCCGACCGCGCGCAGCGCGTCCACCTGGTCCTTGGCCCAACCGGTGCGCGGGTCATAGGCGTTGAACCAGCTGGCCTTGCAGCCGACGCCGGTGACGAAGCCCATGGTGTAGCCCTTGACGCCGCCCG
>NZ_JAFLNG010000178.1 GCF_017427025.1 Streptomyces sp. FH025 | reverse complement strand
ATCCCGCCCGACACCGGCGAACGCAGCGCCCTCTACCGCTCCGTACTCGCCGGGCGGCGCGTCCTGGTCGTCCTCGACAACGCCGCCACCCTCGACCACGTCGAACCGCTGCTGCCCGGCGCGGCCGGCTGCGCCGTGCTGATCACCAGCCGGCAGCGGCTCACCGGCCTCTCCGGGGCGCACCACCTGCGCCTGGACACCCTGCCGCCCGCCGAGGCCCTGGAACTGCTCACCCGGATCGTCGGCGCCGATCGCACGGCCGCCGAACCGGAGGCCGCCGAAGAAGTCGTCCGGGCCTGCGGACTGCTGCCGCTGGCCGTCCGCATCGCCGCCTCCCGGCTCGCCGCCGACCCCGCGCTCACCCTCGCCGCCCTCGCCGAAGGGCTGCGCCGCGAACACCGGCTGGCCGAACTCAGCGACGGCGAACGGACCGTGGAGGCCACCTTCGCCCTCTCCTACCACCGCCTCGACCCGGAACTCGCCCGCGCCTTCCGCCTGCTCTCCCTGCCAGACGCCCCCGACCTCCCGCTGCCCTGCGCCGCCGCCCTGCTCGGCCGCACCGAGGACGAGGCCGACCGGCTCCTCGAAACCCTCGTCGACCTCAACCTGCTGCACTCCCCCCGCTTCGACCGCTACGGCTACCACGACCTCGTCCGCGACTACGCTCGCGGACGGCTCGCCGCCGAGGAAAGCCCCGCCGAACACACCGCCGCCGCCGACCGGCTCACCGACTTCTGCCTCGCCACCGCCCGCAACGCCGACCGAGCCGCCCGCCAGGCCGAGGACACCGAACTCAGCCTGCTCGGCGCCCCCGTGGCCGCCCCCGGCCTGCCCATCGCCGACGGCGCCGAGGCGGTGCGCTGGATGCGCGAGCAGGCCGAGGTGCACGCCGCCGCCATCGCCCTCAGCTGCGCCGACCCGGCCCTGCCACTCGACCGCGCCGCCGAACTCGCCGACCGGATGGGAGCGGTGCTCGCCGAACGCACCCAGACCGGCGTCATCGTCGATCTCGCCGGGCGGCTCGCCCGGGAAGCCGAAACCCGCGGCGAACCCGGGCCACTCGCCCTCGCCCTCTACCTGCGCGGCAGCATGCTCTGGCACATCAACCGCTACACCGAGTCGGAGGAGGACCTCCGCCGGGCCGTCGACCTCTGCACCGCAGGGGGCCCCGAACGGGTGCTCGCCAAGGCCCTGCTGAACATCGGGGGCAACGCCCGCGTGCACGGCCGCTACGCCGAGGCCGCCGAACACGCCGGCCGCGCCGCCGACCTGTTCCACCGCCTCGGCGCCCAGCGCGCCGAGGGCAGCGCGCTCGGCGAGTTCGCGTTCAGCGCCGCCCACACCGGGCGCCTCACCGAGGCCCGGGACGCCGCCGAGCGCAGCGCCCGGCTCATGACCGGCTCGGGACCGGTCTCCGCCGCCACTGGCCGCTACTACCTCGCCCGCGTCCTGCGGCTGTGCGGCGACCCTGAAGCGGCACTCGCCCACGCCGTCGGAGCCCGCGAGGAGTTCGCCGCCCTCCAGGTCACCGTCTTCACGGCCGCCGCCGGGGACCTCGCCGCCCGCATCCACGCCGAGGCCGGCCGCTGGCTGCTCGCCGTCGACGCCGCCGAAGCCGTCCTCCCCCTCGCCCGCCGCACCAGCGCCGCCCTGGAGGCCGGCCTGCTGCGCACCCTCGGCACCGCCCTCACCGGCCTCGGCCGCCCGCGCCAGGCCCGGGCCTGCCTGGCGGACTCCCTGGAGCTGTACGAACGGCTGGGGCTGGAGGAGGAATCGGCGCAGGTCAGGGGACTGATGGAGGAGTAGACACGACATCAACGCGCACGTCGACTACGCGCGTTGACGGACCGTCTACCGCACTCCTGGAACGTCTCTCCCGTCAGGCCCCGGGCCACCGCGAACGCGGCCCGGGGCGACGCACCGACGAGAGGCGCAACCCATGCCCACGCTCGTACGGAACGGCCAGACCTGGACGCTCCGGTCGGCGAACGGAACGGTCGCCGACCTCCGCCCCGGCCACGTCGACCGGGGCACTCCGGTCCAGTCCCGGGAACGCAACGGCACCGCCACCCAGGGCTGGGTGTTCTGGGCCATGGACGGCAACTGGGTACTGGAGACCCAGCTGACCCGGGGCCGGTACGCCCCCGGTCAGGCCATGGTCATGCACTACGACCGCACCACCCGCCGGGCTTCGCTGGCCGACCTGGACGGCCAGCCCGACCAGCGCTGGTGCCTGGAGGTCATCGGTGACGACTGGCTCCGCATCCGGACGCTCCGCGCCGACGAGGGAAGCCTCTTCCTCACGGCGTCCGCCCCCGGCTCTCCCCTCGTCCTGGCCGAGCGGGACAGCACTGACCCGGCGCAGCGCTGGCAACTCATCCCGACCGGCGGTGCCGACGGCCACCGGTGGCGATCCGCACGGCGACCGCAGCCCGCCGGCGGTGACGTCCGCACCGAGGTGCTGATCGCCGTCAACACCGAGCGCGCCCGTGCCGGCTCTCAGCCGCTCCACCTGGACGACCGGTTGAGCGCGGCCGCCCAGCGCCACGCCGAGGACATGACCGCGCACGACCTCGTCCAGGACAACGGCACCGACGGCAGCACACCGTGGCGCCGGGTCCGCGCCGCCGGCTTCGCCTTCCGCTCCTCCGCCGAGAACGTCGCGGCAGCGGACAACGCCCCCGAGGCCATGCGGATGTGGATGAACAGCCCGCACCACCGGAACACCATCCTCGACCCGCGCTTCAGCCACGTCGGTGTCGGCTGCGCACCCCGCCAGCACGGCATCCGGGGCCGCTACGTCCAGACCTTCGGCCAGGTCTGACCCCCGTCCGCCTGCTACCGGCCGGCCCGGAACCGCACGGCCGGAGGATCAGCCAGGTAGCCGTTCAGGAGGTCGAAGGTGCGCAGTTCCTCCGGAAGCCGCTCGTACCAGGAGAGTCCGGACGCGTTGCACGAGTTGCACACGATCCCGCGCACGCATCGCCCGCAGGACTCCGACGCCTTGGGACAACACCCGTGATCGTGATCGACATGCCAGACGCCCTTCCCTCCGGGCTCCGCGCACCCGCAGATCGCGCACCGCCCGCCCTGGAACTCCAGCAGCCCCGTGTACTCCTCCCACGAGAGCCGGTAGCGCGTCCTGAGGTGAAGCTGCTTGCGGTAGTCCCGAGCGCACTCGGTGCATTGGCAGAGCAGATCGTCGGGCGCATGGCCGCCGCCCGCCACGACCTCGCAGGCCGCACTCACTGGGCCGACCCGGTTCACCCGGAGGGGCTTCAACTCCCCGTCGCGATGCCGCTGGAGCTGGTGGGGCTTGCAGAGGGGACCTGTCTCCGCGATCAACTCGCACCCTGGATAGCCGCACGCGGCGCGTGCCGTCCTGCGCTGCACCGGAACCAGGACCACTCCCCGCTTCAGCTGCGCGTAGTGGGCCGCGCACAGGCTCCGCCGGGTGCCCGGGCGATCGCACGCGGGACCGACGCGCAACTTCTGGACCAACGATCGCCCTCCGATTTCCGTCGTGCCCGTCCCGCCTCCCCTGAACACGGCCGACGGTACGCCGTGGGACCGATAACCCGGGCCCCACGTGACTCCACACCAGAGAAGGAGAACCCCGATGAGCACCATCACCGGTACCCGCAGGATCCTCGCCTCGCTCGGCGCCGCCGCGGCCCTCGCGACCACCGTCCTGGTCGCCGCCCCGGCCGCGCAGGCCGCCACGGCCGGAGCCTGCGACCTGTCGCCGACCCTGAGCACCACGCTGAGCGTGTACAACGGCTCCACCGGCGCGCTCGACCTGCCGTCCGACAACGAGGCCAACGGACAGCGGGTCGGCGTCTACACCGCCAATCAGAGCCCCGCGCAGACCTGGTCGTTCTGGGGCTACTGCGACGGCACCTACGCGATCTCGCACGGGGGCGCCGGCAAGGTGCTCGACCTCGACTCCCGCTCCGGCGCCGTGCAGCTGTGGGACACCCCCGGCGGGTGGGACGGCCTCAACCGGCCGGCCGGGGACTGGATGCCGGCCAACCAGAAGTGGCTCATGACCGACGAGGACCGCGGCTGGTACCTGATCCGCAACGCCGCCACCGGGCAGTGCCTCAAGGGCAACGGCATCGCCCAGTACACCTCGGTGACCTCCTGCAACGGCAACGACCCCGCGCAGCGCTGGTACAGGTAGCCGCTCCTCCGGGCCCGGTCCGCGCGGCGGCGCCGCCGCGCGGACCGGGCCTCGACGTCCGTGTACGGCCGTTCGGTGACGATCGGTCACGGCTCGACGCCCTCCGCTACGGACCCGCTCGGGACTCGTCACGAGCGGGTCAAACGGTCGTCAAGACCGTGGTGCGCCACCGTCCCACCGGGATCCGCTCCGCTCAGTCCGCCGCCGGGGCCCCGTGGAGCCGCAGGAAGGCGTCGACGCCCCGCTCCGCGATCCGCTCGACCTCCGCCTCGGCCACCGGGACGGCGCCCCAGAAGGAGCGCTCGGCGATGCCCTGGAAGGTCAGCAGGGTGAACTGCTCGGCGGCCAGCTCCGGGTCCGCCGCCGCCAGCAGCCCCCGGCCGGCCAGCGCCTCGAAGTGCGCCGCGAGGTCGCGCCGGGAGGCCACCGGGCCCGCCTCCAGCCAGGCCTCCAGCACGTCCGCCGGAATGTTGGCCACCTCGGCGCGGATGGCCCGGCCGAGCGCGCCGTGGTCCCCCGCGGAGAGGACGGCACGTGCCCGCTCGACGGCGAAGTCGGCCAGGCCCCGGCGCAGGTCCACCACCCGGTCCAGGTGCTTCGCCATCAACTCCCGGATCTCTTCGGTCTGTTCCGCCGAGTTCCGCAGGGCCACCGTCAGGAAGAGGGTCTCCTTGTCGGCGAAGTGGTTGTAGACCGTCCGTTTGGACACGCCGGCCTCGGCCGCGATCGCGTCCATGCTGGCCCGGACGTACCCCTCGCGCCCGAAGACCGTCGTCGCGGCCCGGGTGATCGCCTTCCGTTTCTCCGGCCGTCCCGCTCCGCCCGTGGTCGCCACGGTCCACTCCTCATCCGTCGGCGTTCCCGGCCGACCTTCTCAAAACTGCCCGGTGTAGTGTATCCGCGCGGCTCTCGGCCCGGACTTGTCACCGAACAGCCGTGCTCTATGCTGCGTACCGATCTCTACACCTCTGTAGAGCGAATCCGAAAACGTGCCTGTCCCCGGACAGCAGCGGGAAACCGCGAACGGGAACCGGCCGGCCGACACCAGCGTCCCGTACTGGCAGCGCCGCAACCGCCTCCCACGGCGAGACGGCGCGAGGCGCCGACCGTGGCGCACGGAGCACGGGAACACCGGGGGTGAGTGCGTGGCGGGGCAGCGAGGACGGTCGTCCGACCAGGGTTCACGGCGGCGGGCGGCGGGCAGGCCCGACGGTCCCGCCCGCCCCTTCTCCGGCGGTCCGGCCCTGCCCCCGCTGGTGGCCGTCGGGCTGCCGCTGGTGGGCGCGGGGATCGACGAACTCTCCGGCTCCGGCATGGGCCTGGCGTTCGCGGTGTGCGCGGTGCTCGGGACGGGCCTGGCGGCCGCGCTCAGCACCCGCGTCGGCTGGTGGTGGATAGTGGCGGCCTCGCCGCTGGTCGTGCTGGGCGTGACGGCCGTCGCCGAACTGGCGGCCAACGGCGACCAGTACCACGGCAATCGCCTGGCCACCGGCTCGGCGAAGTGGGTGGTGCACGGCTTTCCCGTGATGGCACAGGCCGCGGCCGCGGCCCTACTGGTGATCGTGGTCCGGGTGGTCCGGGACCGAAGGAGGCGCCATGGCTGACGACGACGAGCAGCGGGACGGCGGCCGGGCCGCCGGGCGCAGGGCCGCGCAGACGAAGGCCCCGGCCCGCAGATCCTCCCCGGTGCTGATCGCGGGCCGGGTGGTGGCCTGCACGGTCGGGTTCACGGTGTTCGCGGCCAGCGGGGTGGTCTGGTACGAGTACACGGCGCTGACCGACGGGATGACCACGTCCGGCGTCATCGCGGAGACCAAGAAGGACGCCCCCAAGCACCTCGACAACTCGGTCAACCTGCTGCTGATAGGCCTGGACAGCCGCAAGAACATGGACGGTTCGGACCTCGATCCGCAGTTCGTCCAGGACGAGCTGCACGCCGGGCACAGCTCGGACGTCGGCGGCTACAACACCAACTCCCTGATCCTGCTGCACATACCGGCGAACGGCGGCAAGGCGCAGGCGGTCTCCATACCCCGCGACGACTACGTCATGACGTACAACGGGGACGGCACCCAGCAGGGCATGCACAAGATCAAGGAGGCCTACGGGATCGCCAAGGAGAAGGTGAACCCGGGCCTGGTGGCCAAGGGCCTCAAGGGCGCGGACCTGGAGAAGGCCGGCCGCGACGCGGGCCGCGCCGCCACCATCCGCACCGTGCAGAAGTTCCTCGACCAGCCGGTGGACCACATCGCCGAGGTCAACCTGATGGGCTTCTACGACATCGCCAAGGCCGTCCAGCCGATCCAGGTCTGCCTCACCCACGACACCAAGGACCCGGCGATGGAGGGCCAGGGCTCCGGCGCCGACTTCAAGAAGGGCATCAACACCCTCAACGCCTCCCAGGCGCTGGCCTTCGTGCGCCAGCGGCACAACCTGGACGACGGCAAGGGCAACACCGGCGACTTCGCCCGCACCCACCGCCAGCAGGCCTTCATCTCCTCCGTCGTGCACAAGCTCAAGCAGGACGGGATCGTCAGCGACATCGGCAAGCTCCAGGCCCTGTTCGGCGTCGTCCAGAAGGACCTCGTCATCGACAACGAGTGGAACGTCCTCGACTTCGCCCAGCAGGCCCCGGCGCTGACCGGCGGCAACGTCGAGTTCAACACCCTCACCTTCGACGGCTTCGGCACCAAGAACGGCCAGGACGTCAACCTGGTCACCCCCTCGAAGATCCAGAAGGTCGTCAAGCAGCTGTTCGGCTACGCCGACGCCTCCGCGCCCTCGGCCCCGGCCGACGGCGAGAGCGACTCCCCGGCCACCCCCGCCGCGACCGAGCCCGCACCGACCCAGGCGCCGGCCAAGGCCGCCTCCCCGGCCACCGTGGACGTGTTCAACGCCTCCACCGCCGCCGGGGTCTCCTCCGGCGCCGAGGCCAAGGCCCTGGTCGCGATGGGCTTCAAGGAGGGCCGCACCGGCTCCGCCGCCGGCAAGCCCAAGACCACCACCGTCACCTACGGCAAGGGCGCCAAGGACGCCGCCGACCAGATCGCCGCCCGCTACGGCGTCACCGCGACCGAGTCCTCCTCGGCCGCCGCCGACCACGTGGTGGTCACCCTCGGCAGCACCTTCACGGGCGTCGCCTCCGACAAGCCCGCGGCTCCCAGCGCCCCGGCCACCGGGGACCCGGCCGCCAACCTGCCCATGCAGGGCCCGGGCGTCGACGCCCAGTCCGACGGCGGCATCCCCTGCGTCTTCTGACGCGCTCCGCACCACAGCAGGCCTGAGGGAGGCCCCCCACCGCGGGGGCCTCCCTCAGGCCTTTCCCGAGCCCTGTCGAGATTCTCCGTACTATGTATAGTGTACTGCGTACGGGATAACCGTGCTCCGTACAACCGTGCTCACTGACGAGAGGGCTCCGCCATGCAGATCAGCACCACCGCCGTCTCCCTGACCGTCGAGGACGTCACCGCCTCCGCCGCCTTCCTCCAGCGGCACTTCGGCTACACCGAGCAGATGTCCGCCGACGGCTTCGTCTCCCTCGGCCACCCCGGCGGCGGGGTCAACGTCGTCTACCTGCGCCGCGGCCTGGAGGTGCTGCCCGAGGACCAGCGGCACCGGACCGCGGACGGGGTGATCCTGGCGTTCGTCGTCGAGGACATCGAGGCGCAGGAGAAGCGGCTGCGCGGCGAAGGGGTCGCGATCACCCTGCCGCTGCGCCTGGAGCCGTGGGGCGAGAAGCTGTTCCAGGTCACCGACCCGAACGGGGTCGTGATCGAGCTGGTCGAATGGGTCGAACGGTAGCCACGACGAGAAGGCGCCCCCGTCCGGTGCCGGACGGGGGCGCCAACGCGCGAGCCGGGAAGGTCAGTCCACCGTCCAGGTGTCGTTGCCCGCCAGCAGGGTGGCCAGGTCGCCCGGGCCCCGGTGGGCGGCGGCGGTGGCCAGCTGGCTCTCCATCAACTGGTCGTAGACCGGCCGCTCGACGTCCCGCAGCACGCCGATCGGCGTGTGGTGCAGGGTGTCCGCGTCGGCGATCCGGGAGAGCGCGAAGGCGGTGGCGGGGCTGGCCGCGTGGGCGTCGTGCACCAGCAGCCCCGCCTCGTTGTCGGCCGTCACCGGGGCGGTGAACAGCTCGCCGTCCGGGCCGCGGAACACGCCGTTGCCGTCCTCGGCCCCGAAGCGGATCGGCTGCCCGTGCTCCAGCCGGATCAGCGCCTCGTCCCGGGTGCCGGGCTCCTTCAGCACCTCGAAGGCGCCGTCGTTGAAGATGTTGCAGTTCTGGTAGATCTCCACCAGCGCCGTGCCCTCGTGCCGGGCCGCCGCGCGCAGCACCGACTGGAGGTGCTGGCGGTCCGAGTCGATGGTGCGCGCCACGAAGGAGGCCTCGGCGCCGATCGCCAGCGACAGCGGGTTGAACGGCGCGTCCAGCGAGCCCATCGGCGTGGACTTGGTGATCTTGCCGAGTTCGCTGGTCGGCGAGTACTGGCCCTTGGTGAGGCCGTAGATCCGGTTGTTGAACAGCAGGATCTTCAGATTGACGTTCCGCCGCAGGGCGTGGATCAGGTGGTTGCCGCCGATCGACAGCGCGTCGCCGTCACCCGTCACCACCCACACGCTCAGGTCCCGCCGGGAGGAGGCCAGCCCGGTCGCGATCGCCGGCGCCCGGCCGTGGATCGAGTGCACCCCGTAGGTGTTCATGTAGTACGGGAACCGCGAGGAGCAGCCGATGCCCGAGACGAACACCGTGTTCTCGCGCTTGATGCCGAGCTCCGGCATGAAGGACTGCACCGCCGCCAGGACCGCGTAGTCCCCGCAGCCGGGGCACCAGCGCACCTCCTGGTCCGTCTTGAAGTCCCGGGTGCTCAGCGGCGCCTCCGCCTTGGGCACCAGTCGCAGGGACGGGAAGCCGTTCTCGCTCATGCGCCCACCTCGCTACGCTCGGCGGGGGCATTCGCCCACGCGCACCTCTTGACGGCTCGCTCGCTCCGCTCGCTCATCGGTGGTCCTCCTCGTCCAGGGTGCCGATCGCCGCCGACAGCACGTCCGCCAACTGCGCCGCCTTGAACGGCAGTCCGCGCACCTGGTTGTACGACTCCGCGTCCACCAGGTACTTCGCCCGCAGCAGCAGCGCGAGCTGGCCCAGGTTCATCTCGGGCACGACGACCTTCTCGTAACTGCGCAGCACCGAGCCCAGGTTGGCCGGGAACGGGTTGAGGTTGCGCAGGTGCGCCTGGGCGATCTCGCCGCCGTCCGCGCGCACCCGGCGCACCGCCGCGGTGATCGGGCCGTACGTCGAGCCCCAGCCCAGGACCAGCACCCGGGCGTCGCCGGTCGGGTCGTCGACCTCCACCGGCTTCACGGTGATGCCGTCGACCTTCGCCTGCCGGGTACGGACCATGAAGTCGTGGTTGGCCGGGTCGTAGGAGATGTTCCCGGTGCCGTCCTGCTTCTCGATGCCGCCGATCCGGTGCTCCAGGCCGGGCGTGCCGGGCAGCGCCCAGGGCCGGGCGAGGGTGTGCGGGTCCCGCAGGTACGGCCAGAAGGCGCCGTCCTCGCGGTTCGGGCCGGTCGCGAACTTCGGGTCGATCTCGGGCAGTTCGTCGACCTCCGGGATCCGCCACGGCTCCGAGCCGTTCGCCAGGTACCCGTCGGAGAGCAGGAACACCGGGGTGCGGTAGGCCACCGCGATCCGGGCCGCCTCCAGCGCCGCGTCGAAGCACTCGGCGGGCGTGGCCGGGGCGACGATCGGCACCGGCGCCTCGCCGTTGCGGCCGAACATCGCCTGCAGCAGGTCCGCCTGCTCGGTCTTGGTCGGCAGGCCGGTGGACGGGCCGCCGCGCTGGATGTCCACGACCAGCAGCGGCAGTTCGAGCGAGACCGCCAGCCCGATCGTCTCGGACTTGAGCGCCACACCGGGTCCGGAGGTGGTCGTCACGCCCAGCGCCCCGCCGAACGAGGCGCCGAGCGCCGCGCCGATGCCGGCGATCTCGTCCTCGGCCTGGAAGGTGCGCACCCCGAAGTTCTTGTGCTTCGACAGCTCGTGCAGGATGTCCGAGGCCGGGGTGATCGGGTACGAGCCCAGGTAGAGCGGAAGGCCGGAGCGCTGCGCGGCGGCGATCAGCCCGTAGGACAGCGCGAGGTTGCCGGAGATGTTGCGGTAGCGCCCGGCCGGCAGCCTGGCCGGCGGCACCTCGTAGGACACCGCGAAGGTCTCGGTGGTCTCGCCGAAGTTCCAGCCCGCCCGGAAGGCGCTGATGTTGGCCTCGGCGATCTGCGGCTTCTTGGCGAACTTGCCGCGCAGGAAGGACTCGGTGCCGTGGGTGGGCCGGTGGTACATCCAGGACAGCAGCCCCAGGGCGAACATGTTCTTCGCCCGCTCGGCGTCCTTGCGCGCCAGGCCGCTGTCCTTGAGCGCCTCCAGGGTCAGCGTGGTGAGCGGCACCTTGTGCAGGTGGAAGCCCTCCAGCGAGCCGTCGCTCAGCGGGTCGGCCGGGTAGCCGACCTTCGCCAGCGCGCGCTTGGTGAACTCGTCGGTGTTGACGATGATCTGCGCGCCGCGCGGCAGGTCCGGCAGGTTCGCCTTCAGGGCCGCCGGGTTCATCGCGACCAGCACGTTCGGGGCGTCGCCCGGGGTGAGGATGTCGTGGTCGGCGAAGTGCAGTTGGAAGGACGAGACGCCGGGCAGCGTGCCGGCGGGGGCCCGGATCTCGGCCGGGAAGTTCGGCAGCGTGGAGAGGTCGTTGCCGAACGTGGCCGTCTCCGAGGTGAAGCGGTCACCGGTGAGCTGCATGCCGTCACCGGAGTCACCGGCGAAGCGGATGATCACCCGGTCGAGTCTGCGGATGGGCTTGGCGCGACTCGGCGGCGGGCCGCCCGGGGCGTGGGAATCGGCGGTTCCGGCCGTGGCGGGGCGTCCTTCGGCGCTCCCGGAACGACCCTGGTCGCCGTCCGATCCGTCCACTGCCTCTGACTGATCGACCTGACTGGTCACTGCCGCGGACCTCCTCGTGGCCGCACCACCGCGGGCGCGGCCCCGTGCCCCGTCCGCCTGGTGCGGCGCTCGCATCCTATGCGCGCTCACTCGACCCCGGACGGAACTCCGGCTGGAAACTCACCGGCCCGCTCCGGTACCGCACACAGTCACAACGCCCGGCCGCCGGAGATCATTCCGCACCCGGACGGCCGGTGCGCCGCAAGGGGGTGAGCGTCAGGATCCGAGGTAGGTGAGCACGGCGAGCACCCGGCGGTGGTCCTCGGGGCTCTGGGCCAGTCCGAGCTTGAGGAAGATGTTGCTGACGTGCTTCTCCACCGCGCCATCGGAGACCACCAGCTGTTTGGCCACCGCCGCGTTGGTGCGGCCCTCCGCCATCAGGCCGAGCACCTCGCGCTCGCGCGGCGTGAGATTGGCCAGAACGTCGCCCTTGCGGCTGCGGCTGAGCAGCTGCTGCACCACCTCCGGGTCCAGCGCGGTGCCGCCCTCGGCGACCCGGACCACCGCGTCGGCGAACTCGCGGACCTCGGCGACGCGGTCCTTGAGCAGATAGCCGACGCCCCGGGTGGAGCCGGCCAGCAACTCCGAGGCGTAACGTTCCTCCACGAACTGCGACAGCACCAGCACGCCCAGTCGCGGGTAGTGGCCGCGCAGCTCCACGCAGGCGCGCAGGCCCTCGTCGGTGTGGGTCGGGGGCATCCGCACGTCGGAGACCACCACGTCCGGCAGCGCGTCGGCGGCCGCCAGCTCGTGGATGGTCCTCACCAGGGCGTCGCCGTCCCCGACACCCGCCACGACCTCCAGGCCGCGGTCGGTGAGCAGCCGGGTCAGACCCTCCCGCAGCAGTACGGAGTCCTCGGCTATGACGACGCGGCGCATGGT
>NZ_JAFLNG010000177.1 GCF_017427025.1 Streptomyces sp. FH025 | reverse complement strand
GGCGGCGCGCTGCTGGTGGTGCTGCTCGCGGTCGGCGCCCAGCTGTTCTTCACCCTGCTCGCCCGGTTCGCGCTCCCGCCCGGAGTCCGCGCCCAGCGCCGGGCCCGCTGAGGCTCCCTCTCTCCATCCTTATCCTTTTCGGAAGGACTACTGTCACCATGTCGACAATCAAGAAGAGCAGGCGTGCCGTGCTCCTCGGCACGCTCGCCGCGCTCGCCCTGGGCGCCAGCGCCTGCGGCTCCTCCGGCGACAGCAACCCGCTCGGCGGGGGTTCGAGCGCGGCGGCCTCCGGCGGGGGCGCCACGGCCGGCGGCTCCGGGTCGACGGTGGTGGTCGGCTCGGCGAACTTCCCGGAGAACGTCCTGCTCGGCTCGATCTACTCGCAGGCGCTCAAGGCCAAGGGCGTCAAGGTCGAGGAGAAGTTCAACATCGGCAGCCGCGAGGTGCTCTACGGCCAGCTGCAGAGCGGCAACCTGACCGTGCTGCCCGAGTACAACGGCGCGCTGCTCGCCTACCTTGATCCCAAGTCCACCGCCGTCACCACCCAGGACGTCAACGCGGCGCTGACCAAGACGCTGCCGGGCTCGCTGGGGATCCTCGACTCCTCCCCCGCCGAGGACAAGGACTCGCTCAGCGTCTCCCAGGAGACCGCCGACAAGTACGGCCTCAAGAGCATCTCCGACCTGTCCGCCAAGGCCGGCGAGTTCACCATCGGCGGCCCGCCGGAGTTCAAGTCCCGCCGCGAGCAGCAGTTCAAGGACGTCTACGGGCTGACCTTCAAGGAGTGGAAGCCCACCGCCGACACCACCGCCAACGCGCTCAAGGACGGCGGCATCCAGGTCGGCAACGTGTTCACCACCGACCCGAAGATCGTCCAGTACAAGCTCGTCCCGCTGTCCGACCCGAAGAACCTGTTCGGGGCGCAGAACGTCACCCCGCTGGTCAACAAGTCGGGCGTGGACGCCAATGCGACGGCGGCGCTCAACGCGGTGTCGGCCAAGCTCGACACGGCCGGACTGACGACGCTGATGAAGCGCGTCGCGATCGACAAGGAGGACCCGTCGACGGTGGCCAAGGACTGGCTGAAGTCCAACGGGCTCGGCTGACGCCCGGCCGCAGGGCGAACTGACCGGGACGAACTGACCGGTACGACGAACTGACCGGCATACGGCGAACGGCGGCGCGGAGGGGCTCCTCTCCGGGTCGCCGTTCGCCGTCCTCGGGGATGCTCGGGCGCTCGCGGGCACCCCTGGGCATCCCCGGGCACTCCCCAGGCATTCCCCGGCAGCCCGGGGGATCTTCCCTTCAGCGCCGCGAACATGACAGTGTGGCGCCATGCGCACTCGTCTCCTCGCCGCCACCCTCACGGCACTCGCCGCGGTGAGCCTCGCTGCCTGCTCCAGCTCGGGTTCGAGCACAAGCAGGAACGATTCCGCGGCCGGCTCCCCCACCGTCGCCGCCACGCCTTCCGCCGGTTCGACCACCTCCGGGGCCCCGACCGCCTCCGAAGCTCCGACCGCTCAGACCACCCAGACCGCGCCGACGGCCCCGGACGGCACGACGCCCGAGGCCCCCGCACCGTCCGGGCCCGGCGCCGACGCCTCGGCCCCGGCCAAGCCCGCGGCGCCCGCCGACGCCGGACTGCCCGCCAAACCGGACGCGGACGCGAGCGGCAAGCTGGTCGCCGCACTGAACGCGATCGACCCGGCGATCGTCGGCGGCAAGCCGGACCAGGCGGTGGAGCAGGCCCGCAAGCAGTGCCAGTCGATCTACCAGTTCCCCAAGGACAAGGCGAAGCTGATCGACCTGGCCAACCAGCACTTCACCTCGCCCGACCACCCGCAGGGCTTCGGGCCGGACGCCGCCACGAAGATCAACGACGCGCTGCGCGCCACGCTCTGCCCACCGCCGCGCTGATCCCGGTCGCACCGGTCTCCCCCACACCGATCGCACTCATGAGGATCGCGCTCACGACGATCGCCTTCACGACGATCGCCCTCGCGCCGACCGCCCTCACGACGACCCCCTTGACGTCGACCGTCATCGCGTCGATCCGGATCGCAGCGCCCCCGAACCGCCCGGTGTCCTGAGCGCCGGGCAGCCGTGGCCGCGCCCCGCCCGTCGGGTGCGCGGCCATCGGCGTTCCCGGCCGCGGGCTCGCTCCTGTCACTCCCCCGGCCGCCACGCCCCGACCGCGACCGCCCGCCACTGCCCGCCACTGCCCGCCCTTCGGCCGCCGGGGTCGTATGCTGACGAACTGTTAGGTCTCTTGACAGACCAGTGGTCTAGTCCAAACATAAGCATGTCGATCCGACCGGGATGCACTGTGGGGGTGTGACCACCGGCGGCTGAGGCACTGCCCTGCCCTGCTCCGCTCCACCCCCGCTCCGTACGGCGTGCACGCATTCACTCCGCCGCATGCTTCCACGCGAGTCGGAGGGTTCCGCACGCCCCTGCGTCCGTTGTCCCACTCGGACCCGGGCCCCGCGCGGCCGACCCCACACGGCCGTCGGAGCCCCGGTCCGCAGACCTCCCCAACATCCCGCCCCACCACGCCTGTTGGAGAATCAATGCGTCTTCGCAGAACCGTTCAGGCCGCGCTGACGGCCTGCGCCACGCTGGCCGCCTCGGCCGGCCTCGTCGCCGCCGGAACCAGCTCCGCCCAGGCCGCGACCCCGCTCCCCAGCCGGGTCTTCGCCCCCTACTTCGAGTCCTGGACCGGCCAGAGCCCGGCCACGCTGGCCGCGCAGTCCGGTGCCAAGTACCTGACGATGGCCTTCCTGCAGGCCGCCACCAAGGGCTCCTGCACCCCGTACTGGAACGGCGACACCTCGAAGCCGGTCGCCGCCTCGACCTTCGGCGCCGACTTCAACACCATCCGCGCCAACGGCGGGGACGTGATCCCCTCCTTCGGCGGCTACACCGCCGACAACACCGGCACCGAGCTGGCCGACAGCTGCACCGACGTCAACCAGATCGCTGCCGCGTACCAGAACCTGATCACCACTTACGACATCAGCCGGATCGACCTCGACATCGAGGACAACTCGCTGACCAACACGGCCGGGATCGACCGCCGCAACAAGGCGATCAAGATCGTCGAGGACTGGGCCGCCGCCAACGGGCGCAACGTCCAGTTCTCGTACACCCTGCCGACCACCACCAGCGGGCTGGCCGACAGCGGCCTCGCGGTGCTGCGCAACGCGGTCAGCAACAACGCGCGGATCGACGTCGTCAACATGATGACCTTCGACTACTACGACGGCGCCACCCACGACATGGCGGCCGACACCCAGACCTCCGCGCAGGGCCTGTACAACCAGCTCGCCAAGCTCTACCCGTCCAAGACCCCGACGCAGCTGTGGGGTTCGATCGGGATCACCGAGATGGTGGGCATCGACGACTACGGCGCGGCCGAGACCTTCACCGTGGCCAACGCGAACACCGTGTACAACTGGGCGGTGTCGAAGGGCATCAACACGCTGTCCTTCTGGGCGCTCCAGCGTGACAACGGCGGCTGCGTGGGCAAGGCCGGGGACGACAACTGCTCCGGCATCGCCCAGAACACCTGGGACTTCAGCCACATCTTCGCGCCGTTCACCAGCGGCTCGACGGTGACCAACGACTTCTCGGTCGCGGTGAACCCGAACTCCGGTACGGTCAAGGCCGGTTCGTCGACCTCTGCGACCATCGCGACGTCGGTGACGGCGGGTTCGGCGCAGAGCGTCAACCTGTCGGTCAGCGGCGCCCCGGCCGGCGTCACCGCCACCGTCACCCCCGGCAGCGTCACCGCCGGCAGCGGCGCCACGCTGAACATCTCCACCACCTCGGCCGCCGCGGCGGGCACCTACCCGCTGACCGTGACCGCCACCGCGCCCTCCGGCACCCACACCGCGACCTACTCGCTGACGGTCACCGGCGCGACTCCGTCGACCGGCGTGGTCAACGGCGGCCTGGAGACCGGCAGCCTGGCCCCGTGGACCTGCCAGAGCGGCGGCGCCGTGGTGTCCACCCCGGTCCACTCCGGCTCCTACGCGCTGCAGGCCGCGGCCACCGCCAGCCAGACCGGCGACTGCTCGCAGACCGTCACGCTGAAGCCCAACACCAGCTACACCCTGAGCGGCTGGGTGCAGGGCAACTACGCCTACATCGGCGTCAGCGGCGGTGCCACCGCCAGCAGCTGGGCCAACTCCTCCAGCTGGACCAAGCTGTCCGTCCCCTTCACCACCGACGCCACCGGCACCGTCACGGTGTACCTGCACGGCTGGTATGGGCAGGGCAACGTCTACGGTGACGACTTCTCTATCGCCTGATCGACTGATCGACTGATCGCCCGAGGACGCTGACGGGTGACCGGTGACAGATGACCGGTGACGAATAACAGATAACAGCTGACAGATTTCAACATCTGTCAGCTGTTATCTGTTCCCTGTTCCCTGTTTCCTGTTTCCTGTCGGCCGTCAGACCATCGCCGCCCGCATCCGCGCCGGCCGGCACATCGTCACGTACGCGATCGTCGCCAGCACCCCGGACCCGAGGACCACGATCGCCAGCAGCACCGCCGACGGCCGCCCGCCGAGGCTGCTGAGCGGTGCGACCACCGCACCGCACAGGAAGTTGCCGGTGCCGAGCAGTGCCGACGCCGTCCCCGCGGCCTGCGGCTCGACCAGGCTCAGCGCCTGTGCCGACGTGTTCGGCAGCAGCACTCCGAGGCTGCCCATCATCACGAACAGCGGCGGGCAGAACCCGGCCAGCCCGAAGTCCCACACCGTGGTCAGCAGCACCAGCGCCACCCCGGCCGCGACCACCGTCCCGAGCCCGCCCAGCATCAGCGCCCGCGCCGAGTAGCGCGGTGCCAGCAGCCGCCCGTTCACCTGCGTCATCACCACGATCGCCAGCGAGTTCAGCCCGAACAACAGGCTGTAGGTCTGCGGCGAGACCTGGTACACGTGCTGCAGCACCGTCGACGACCCGCTGATGTAGCCGAACAGCGCGCCGAAGGCCAGCGAGCTGGTCAGCGCCAGCCCCAGGAACGGCAGGTCGCGCAGCAGCCGGCCCATGGTGTGCAGCGCCGAGCCCACCCCGCCGCCGTTCCGGGCCCGCGACGGCAGGGTCTCGCGCAGCGCGCCGAACGCGGCCAGGGTGAGCAGCAGTCCGAGCGCCGTCAGCGCTCCGAAGGTTCCGCGCCAGGAGGTGACCCGCAGCAGCTGCGCGCCGACGATCGGGGCGAGGATCGGCGCCAGCCCGGATATCAGCGCGATCGAGGCGAGGAAGCGCAGCAGCGCGACGCCCTGGAAGCGGTCCCTGGCGACGGCGCGCCCGATCACCAGCCCCGCCGATCCGGCGGCGCCCTGGACGAAGCGGGCGACGATCAGCACCGGCAGGTTCGGGGCGAACACGCACACCACACTGGACAGGGTGTAGGCGACCAGCCCCACGAGCAGCGGCGGGCGGCGGCCGAATCGGTCGCTGAGCGGCCCGAAGAGCAGTTGCCCGGCCGCGACCCCGAACATCGAGAAGGTGAGGGTGAGCTGGACGGCCGCCGGTTCGGCGACCAGGTCGTCGGCGATCGCGGGCAGGCCGGGGAGGTAGAGGTCAGTGGTGAGCGGGCCGAGCGCGGTGAGGCCGCCGAGCACCGCGATCACGGCCCGGCCGGTTCCGCCCCGACCGCCGGCGGGTCCCGGACCGGATGACGGCTCGGAGGAGTCGGGTGAGGAGTCGGACGGGGCGCCGGGCGCGGTGGCCGGAGAGGTGGCGGAAGAGGTCGGCGTGGCGTCGGCGGAACCGACGGTCGGGCCGGGCATGAGACTCCTAAAACGGACGCGGTGACGTGGGGTTCGTTCGCGGTCCGTCCTATCGCAGCCCGGCCAGGTCGTCGTCAGCAGGGGTGCCCGGGCGGACCCGCCCACCGGCCGGTCGCAGCACGCGCACGACGACGGCCCGTCCGCACCTCCCGGTGCCCGACGGGCCGCTTCGTTTCCCTGGTCAGGACGGCTGATCAGTGATCAGCGCCCTCAGCGCTTGGCGACGTGCTCGGCTCGAAGGGCCGCCTGCAGCGTCGCGCCGTCCTGCCACGCGTAGAGCTGGTTGCCGGTGAGTGTCACATTGTAGTGCCCGCAGCTGCCCGTCGCCTTGGTCGCGATGCTTTCCGGGAACCAGCCGGCCTTGAGCGAGACCGGTACGGGGTGCGGGCCCTTGCCGGGCAGCCCGGTGGTGCAGCCGGCGGGCAGCCGCCCCTCGGAGAGGGTGGCGCGCAGCAGGCGGTCGTCGCCCTTGGTGGACATCAGGTACTTCACCGAGGAGGCGTCGTCGGGCAGCCAGGAGGGCATCGACCGGCCACCGGCCTTGGCCTGGGAGCCCGTCTCGTAGGAGGACTGCTGCTGGTGGCGCCCGTCGTACCACTCGGACACCCGCGGGCCGATTGCCACGACGGCCACGGCGACGGCCATGCCGGTGCCCGCGACTCCCAGCGCGACCTTGCTCACGATGCCCTTCATGCCCGACTGCCCTCTCTGTGTCCGTTGCCCATGCGTCCGCCGCGGAAGTGTCCGCCGCGGATGCGGCTGTTTGCGATGCGTCCGTCGCCGGTCGGTCCGTCACCGACCGGCCCGAAGCCCGTCCGGGCGAGACGATCCGCCGTCCGGGTGTATCTATCGTGGCCCGGGCCACCCCGGCGGGGCGTCACCATGAGGTCGCGAGCTCGCATCCATCCCACGGGGTGGCGTCTCCACCTTCAGGCGTATGTTCGGCGGCCCGACCCGGGGGTACGTGCCGTTCCGGAGCCTCGGTCGCCACTCGCGCCGGAGTGCGGCCGGCCCCCGATCGAGCGTGACTCGGGGGCGGCCCCGTCGCAGCCCGGTGTGCTGCATCCGACGGCATCGGTGCTGCTGAAACGGTGACAGGGCCCGGAACGGGGACTGGACGGGAAACGGCGTCAGCCCGCCTCGGACCGCGTCAGCTCGCCTCGGAACCGCCTCGGACCATGTCAGACCGCGGCGGGCACCGGTCGGGCGACCGGGAAGGGCCGGCCGTCGAGGGTCCAGTGCGGGTCGATCGGGCGCAGCAGGGAGGCGTACACCTGGGCGGCGACGTCCGGGTGGCGGATCTCGCCGGTGGGCGGGCCGGCCGGGATGTCGTGCCCGGCGCAGGCGACCCAGGCGGTGCGCTCCTCGACGGTGCGGCCGCCGTGGCCACCGGCGTCGACGTGCCCGTGGTCGGTGACGACGATGACGGTCCACTGCTCGTCGGCGTAGCCCGCCCGGCCGCGGACGGCGTCGAGCAGCCGGCCGAGCCGGTCGTCGGCGGTGCGCATGGCGGCGCGGTACTCCTCGCCGCAGCCGAGGAAGTGGGCGGTCTCGTCCACGGCGCCGAGGTAGACGAAGGAGGCCTCGGGGTCGGCGGTGCCGAGGACGTGCACGGCCTCCCGGGTGACCTCCTCGTCGACGGCCTCCCAGGCCTCGGGGGTGTCCTCGGCGGGGGCTATGTAGGAGAGCCGGCCGGGGGCGCGGAAGAGCGGGCCGCCGGACTCGTTGATCATCAGCGGGTCCCAGCCGGCCGCGACGAAGGTGCGGCGGCGGTCCCCGCGGTTGAGGCGGGTGGCGAAGTCGGGGAAGACGTCGAGCCGGTTGCCGCCCAGGTGGTTGCCCCAGACGCCGTGCTTGGCGGGCTGGACCCCGGTCACGATGGTGGCCCAGCACGGCCCGGACATGGTGGGCGTGGTGTCCGCGACGGTGACCGGCACCAGGAACCCGGCCTCGGCGACCTCCTGGAGGCGCGGCATCGGCACCTGTGCCAGGTAGTCGTGGCGGACTCCGTCGATCCCGACGACGAGTACGCGGGGGCGGGGCCACTGGGCTGCGGGCATGGCGGGGCTTCCTTTCGGTCGTGCACATCCGGCCGCGCCCGCCGAGGGCGCCGCCGACCGCGCCATGCTTCACCGCCCGCCGTACCGTCCGGCGTCGAAGCGGCGTCGGACGGTCGAACGGCGGGTGTCCGCAGGGTGTCGGGGGTGGCGGTCAGCCGGTCGTACGGACGAACCGGCGGTCGGCCTCCGCGAGTTCGGCGGCCGGTCCGGCGGCGCGCAGCACGACGTCGAGGACGCGCTCAGGGTCGGCCGCGTAGCAGTGCGCGAACCAGGGCAGGTTGGCCTCGACCACGGCCCAGTGCTCGGCCGGGTCGTACGGGTCGGCGAGGGGACCGACGTCCAGCGCGACGGCGCTGGGCAGGGTGTCGCCGACGGCGTCGAGCAGGCGGCGTGCGAAGGCGGTGGCGGCGTCGGTCAGCGGCGCCGGGTCGAGCCGGCCGAAGCGGGCGTACCGGCTGCCGGTGAGCACCTCGCCGTCGCGCACGAACAGCCGGTACTCGGCGGCGAAGGTCACCGGATCGCTGACCAGGACGGGCGTGTCGGGGCCGATCCGCTCGCCGGTGCGCGGCAGCCGGGAGCCGTCCGGGTAGACGGCGGGCGGGATCGACTTGTCGGCCGGGGGTTTGACGAAGGCCGGGTGGCGCAGCGTCCAGGCCTCGGCGAGGGTGGTGAGTTCGATCCGGCGGCGGGTGAACTCCTCGGGGAGGCGGGCGAGCCAGTCGTCCTCGGGTTCGAGCAGGGCGAGGCCGAGCGGCGCGGCGAGCCCGGCGGCGGCGAGCGGCCCTCCGTACCAGTGGACGGGCCGCCCGGCGAGCCGTTCGACCGTCTCCGGGCCGCCGAGCACGGCGGTCGTGAGACCGCGGCGCTCGGCCGCCTCGGCGAGCAGGACGGTTGTGCTGGTCCGCTGGGCGGCGGTCAGCAGGACACGGTCCTCGGGTAGGGCACGGCCCGGCGCCGTCCGGCCGCTCATGGCTGCGGCCGGAACTCGTGGACCACCGCGATCCGGCCGACGATGTGCCGGTTGAACTCCGCCAGTTCCTCGGCGGGCACCCACAGTTCGAGGATCGTCCGGCCGCCGGCCTGCCGCACCGGGTAGCGGGCGAGGAAGGCCGTCTCGACGTCGAAGCGGGTGACGTAGCCGACGCCGGAGGCGGGCACGTTCCAGTCGCGGGCTATCCGGATCGCGTAGTCCTCGTTGAGGACGGGGTAGAAGATCGGCTGATCGGGCAGCCGGGGCGGCCATGCACGCCAGTCGGCGGCCTCGACCAGCGCCAGCTCCTCGGGGCCGGTGGGGCGCCAGAGGGTGGTGGTCGGGGGCGTCTGCGTGATCGGGCCGTTCATGCGAGGGACGGTAGCCGGGCCGTGACGGGCCCGGCCACCGGTTTTGCCTGCTCGAACGGGGTCGATGGCGATGGGCGGCGATGGGCGGCGATGGACGGCGATGGGCGGCGATGGACGGCCGTCAGCGGTAAGCGGACTCGCCGGTGATGGCCTCGCCGAGGACCAGGGTGTGGATCTCGCTGGTGCCCTCGTAGGTGAGCACCGACTCGAGGTTGTTGGCGTGGCGCAGCACCGGGTACTCGGTGGTGATGCCGTTGGCACCGAGGACGGTGCGGGCGCTGCGGGCGATCTCCAGCGCGGTGCGGACGTTGTTGAGCTTGCCGAAGCTGATGTGCGGCGGGCGGGCCGCGCCCTGCTCCTTGAGCCGACCGATCCTCAGCGCCACCAGGTACGCCTTCTCGACCTCCAGCATCATCTCGACCAGCTTCTGCTGGGTGAGCTGGAAGCCCGCGATCGGGCGGTCGAACTGGATCCGGCTCTTGGCGTAGTCGAGGGCGGCGGTGTAGCAGTCGCGGGCGGCGCCGACGGTGCCCCAGAGGATGCCGTAGCGGGCCTCGTTGAGGGAGGAGAGCGGCCCGCGCAGGCCGGTGACCCCGGGCAGGACGGCGTCGGCGGGCAGGACCACCTCGTCGAAGGAGAGCTCGCTGGTGACGGAGGCGCGCAGGGAGAGCTTGCCGTGGACGTCGGTCGCGGTCAGGCCTCGGGTACCGCGCTCGACCAGGAAGCCGCGCACGCCCTCCTCGGTCTGCGCCCAGACCACGGCGACGTCGGCGATGCTGCCGTTGGTGATCCACATCTTGCTGCCGGACAGCACCCAGTCGCCGTTCTCGCCGCCCTTGCGGACCGCCCGGGTGCGCATGTTGGCCGGGTCCGAACCGAAGTCGGGCTCGGTGAGGCCGAAGCAGCCGATCAGCTCGCCGGCCGCCATGCCGGGCAGCCAGCGCTGCTTCTGCTCCTCGGAGCCGAAGGCGTGGATCGAGCGCATCGCGAGCGAGCCCTGGACGGAGACGAAGCTGCGCAGACCGGAGTCGGCCGCCTCCAGCTCCATGCAGGCCACCCCGTACGCCACGGCGCCGGCGCCGGCACAGCCGTAGCCGTCGAGGTGCATGCCGAGCACACCGAGGGCGCCGAGTTCGGGGGCCAGCTCCCGGGCCGGGAAGACGCCGCGCTCGAACCAGTCGCCGAGGTGCGGACGGATCCGCTCCTCAGTGAACTTCCGGACGGTGTCGCGGATCAGCCGCTCCTCGTCGGAGAGGAGGTCGCCGACGGCGAGCAGGTCGGCCGGGTCGATCCGGGTCGGCTTCGTCATTGAAGCTCCTTGTAGTCTCGGCGGAACACCGGCGAGTATTCCGCAACCGGGCGGACGGCTGGCAGGGTGCGAGCGAGTGAGGAAGGCGACATGGCCAGCGGTGGGTACGTGGTCGGCGAGCTGTCGGCGGAGGAGTTGGACGGCGCGGCGGAGGAGCTCGCCGGACTGCTGGTGGAGACCGTCCACGGCGGCGCCTCGGTCGGGTTCCTGGCTCCCCTGGAGCCGAGCGAGGCCACGGCGTGGTGGCGGGCGCTCGGCCCGGACGTCGCGGCCGGACGGCTGGTCGTGTGGGCCGTCCGGGCGAACGCCGACGGGCGGCTCGCCGGGACGATCCAGTTGCGTCCGGCCACGCCCGCGAACAGCCGGCACCGCGGCGAGGTGGCCAAGCTGATGGTGCACCCGGCGGACCGCGGGCAGCGGCTGGCCGGGCGGCTGCTGGCGGTGCTGGAGGAGCGGGCCGTGGAGCTTGGCATCCGGCTGCTGGTGCTGGACACCGAGTCGGGCAGCCCGGCCGAGCGGATGTACGAGGGGGCGGGCTGGACCCGGGTCGGCTCGGTGCCGGACTACGCGGCCGACCCGGCGGGCGAGCTCCACTCGACCACGATCTTCTTCAAGTCGCCGACGCTGCGGCGGGGTGACGGGCAGCACGCGCGGAGCTGACGGAGCTGATGGAACTGGCGGGGCCGACGGGGCCGTCAGAACCGTCGAGACTTACGGGACCGGCAGGGCCGGCAGGGCTGGCGGAGCCGGTGAAGCCGGTGAAGCCGGTGGGACGGAAAGGGGCGGGGCATGGCGCGCTGGGCGCTGGTCGTCGAGGAGACGGTGGGTCTGGACAAGAACCGGACCTGGGGCAGCAAGGTGCTCGGCGAGGTCGAGGGCACCCGGGAGGAGGCCGTCGAGGAGCTGCGGCGGCTCGTCCCGTCGTACACCCCGCAGCACCCGTTCAACATCCGGCGGCGGACGCTGCTCCGGGACGGGGACACGTACCTGCTGATCGCTCAGGGGAGCATGCGCGACTACCACTGCGTGTTCAAGGTGTGGGAGCTGCTGTGGGACAGCACGCGACCGGAGGTGCAGGCGGAGCGGCTGGCGGAGGACTGAGGTAGCGGCGGACAGATGACAGAGAACAGCTGACAGATTTCGAAATCTGTCAGCTGTTCGCTGTCATCTGTTTTCTGTTCGCTGTCGACTGTCCGCTGGCCGCTGGCCCGCTGAAAGCTGTCTGTTGAACGCTGTCGGCCTGAACGCTGTCGGCCGCCAGCCGCCCCGACGTCACCCCACCCCGCACAACCGCAGCACCGCCGTCGTCGCCGCGCCCGCGACGACCACCGCCGGGAACGGGGCCCGGCGCCAGGCGAGCACTCCCGCGACCAGGACTCCCGCCGGGCGGGCCCAACCCGCGAAGCCGTGCCCCTGGGTCAGCGCGCCGGACGCCACCAGCGCGACCAGCAGGACCGCCGCCGCGACGGCCAGCAGGTGCCGCAGCCGTTCCGAGAGCGCGAGCCGGTGCCCGAGCAGCGGCCCGGCGATGCGGTAGGCGTACGTCCCGGCGGCCAGCAGCAGGATGGCGTACAGCGGCATCATC
>NZ_JAFLNG010000176.1 GCF_017427025.1 Streptomyces sp. FH025 | reverse complement strand
CTCATCAGTTCGTCCCCCGAGACCGAGTGCTGTCGCTCCGACAGGTGTACGTACCTTAGCGACCGGGTCGGACGCAATCCGTCCGGAGGCCCCGAGGGGGTTTCGGGACGAACCGGTGTCCGTTCCGGGACACGGGGGTTCCGGAGGCCGGTGTCAGGACCGCCTCCCGGGGGCCGGTCTCAGTGCCGCACGTCGCCGGGGAGCGGGCCGGAGCGCCGGGCGGCCCGCAGGTAGAGCACCGCGGTGAGCGCGTACACCGCGGCCACCCCGATCACCACCCCGACCGAGCGGCCGGACACCGGCAGCACCAGCGCGGTGACCAGGGCGGCGGCCACGAAGGCCACGTTGAACAGCACGTCGTAGATGGCGAAGACCCGGCCGCGGTACTCGTCCTCGACCGACTCCTGCACCACGGTGTCGGCGCAGATCTTGGTTCCCTGGGTGACCACCCCGAGCAGCAGCGCGGCGGCCAGGCAGGGCACGGGGGCGAAGAAGAGGCCCAGCGCGGGGACGAACGCCACCGGGGCGATCAGACAGGCCGTCATCCAGCCGGCCAGGCCCAGCCGCCGGGTGCACCAGGGGCTGACCACCGCGGCGACGAAGAAGCCGGCCGCGGAGAGGCCGACCGCCTGGCCGAGGGTGGCCAGCCCGGCCGCGCTGTCCGTCGGGTCGTTGAAGGTGTACCGGGCGAGCATCACCACGACCACGATCAGCACGCCGTAGCAGAACCGGGCGGCGGTGACGGCGGCCAGCGCGTGCACGGCGGGCCGGCAGTCCCGCTTCAAGTGGCGTACGGCGGAGCCGAGTTCGACGACGGCCCGGACCAGCGCCTGACTGAGCCTGGGGTGGTCGCCGTGCTGTTCCGGCCCGAGCAGGTCGCGGTCCATCCGGCGGGCGGCCAGCGCGGCCGACAGGTAGAGCAGGGAGGCCACCGTGACCAGGGCGGCGTCCGCCTTCGGGCCGGGGGTCATCACCTGGTGGAGCAGGAAGCCGATGCCCCCGCCCAGGGCGGCGGCGACCGTTCCGAGGGTGGGGGAGAGGGCGTTGGCGGTGACCAGCCGGTCCTGCTCCACCACCCGGGGCAGGGCGGCGGACAGCCCGGCCAGGATGAACCGGTTGAGCGCGGTGACCAGCAGCGCCGAGGCGAAGAACAGCCAGGTCGGAGCCTGTGCCAGCAGCAGCGCGCCGGTGACCAGGCCCAGCCCGAAGCGGGCCAGGTTGCCGAAGTAGAGCACCTGACGGCGGCGCCAGCGGTCCAGCAGCACCCCGGCGAACGGGCCGATCACCGAGAACGGCAGCAGCATCACGGCCAGCACCGAGGCGATGTCGGCGGGGGAGGACTGCTTCTCGGGGGAGAAGACCACGTAGGCGGCGAGCGAGACCTGGAAGACGCCGTCCGAGAGCTGGGAGAGCACCCGGGCGGTCAGCAGCCGCCGGAAGTCGCGGCCCCGGAGCAGACCGAGAAGCGTGGCGCGGTGCGCGGACTGGTGGGTGCTGCCGTTCTCGGTGATCGCCACCCGCCCAGGGTGCCATGGAACCGGCCGCCGTTTCACGTGAAACATTGACCGGGAAAAGGCGAAGGGCCCGCGATCACAGGATCACGGGCCCCTCCGTGGAGCTAGGAGCGGTCAGCCGCTCAGCGCTCGACCTCGCCGCGGATGAACTTCTCGACGTTCTCGCGGGCCTCGTCGTCGAAGTACTGGACCGGCGGGGACTTCATGAAGTAGGAGGAGGCCGACAGGATCGGGCCGCCGATGCCGCGGTCCTTGGCGATCTTGGCGGCGCGCAGGGCGTCGATGATGACACCGGCGGAGTTCGGGGAGTCCCAGACCTCCAGCTTGTACTCCAGGTTCAGCGGGACGTCGCCGAACGCGCGGCCCTCGAGGCGGACGTACGCCCACTTGCGGTCGTCCAGCCAGGCCACGTAGTCCGACGGGCCGATGTGGACGTTCTTGGCGCCCAGCTCGCGGTCGCGGATCTGCGAGGTGACGGCCTGGGTCTTGGAGATCTTCTTGGACTCCAGGCGCTCGCGCTCGAGCATGTTCTTGAAGTCCATGTTGCCGCCGACGTTCAGCTGCATGGTGCGCTCGAGGATGACACCGCGGTCCTCGAACAGCTTGGCCATCACGCGGTGCGTGATGGTGGCGCCGACCTGGGACTTGATGTCGTCACCGACGATCGGCACACCGGCCTCGGTGAACTTGTCCGCCCACTCCTTGGTGCCCGCGATGAACACCGGCAGGGCGTTCACGAAGGCGACCTTGGCGTCGATGGCGCACTGGGCGTAGAACTTGGCCGCGTTCTCGGAACCGACGGGCAGGTAGCAGACCAGGACGTCGACCTGCTTGTCCTTAAGGACCTGGACGACGTCGACCGGGGCCTCGTCCGACTCCTCGATGGTCTCCAGGTAGTACTTGCCCAGGCCGTCGAGGGTGTGGCCGCGCTGGACGGTGACGCCGGTCGGCGGCACGTCGCAGATCTTGATGGTGTTGTTCTCGCTGTTGCCGATGGCGTCGGCCAGGTCGAAGCCGACCTTCTTGGCGTCGACGTCGAAGGCGGCGACGAACTCCACGTCACGGACGTGGTAGTCACCGAACTGGACGTGCATCAGCCCGGGGACCTTGCCGGCCGGGTCGGCGTCCTTGTAGTACTCGACACCCTGCACCAGCGACGCGGCGCAGTTGCCCACGCCCACGATGGCTACGCGAACCGAACCCATTCCGGTTGCTCCCTGTGATCTCATGAGGGCCGTCGGAGGTGACGGCACTCGTCCTGCTTCTTCGAATGACTGCTTGTACGGGCGCGAGGCGCCCACTCCTGCCGCGTGGCACAGGGCTGACGCGGTGTCAGCGCTCCTGGGCGGAGCGCCCCGGGCGGTCGTACGGTGGCCCGGACGGGCCGGGGGACCCGCCCTCCTGGCCACGGCCGTCCGAAGTCTGGTCGGGGCCGGCGGTGGTGTTCCCGCCGGCGGCGGGCCCGGTCCGGCCGGTGCGGTTGGCGCGTTCGGTCTCGATCAGCTCGTTGAGCCACCGGACTTCGCGCTCCACCGACTCCAGTCCGTGCCGCTGGAGTTCGACGGTGTAGTCGTCGAACCGCTCGCGGGCGCGGGCCAGCGAGTTGCGCATCCGCTCCAGGCGCTCCTCCAGCCGGCTGCGGCGCCCCTCCAGGACGCGCATCCGCACGGCCCGGTCGGTCTGGCCGAAGAACGCGAAGTGGACGCCGAAGTGCTCGTCCTCCCAGGCGTCGGGGCCGGAGTCGGCGAGCAGCTCCTCGAAGCGCTGCTTGCCCTCGGGGGAGAGCCGGTAGACGATCTTGGACCGCTTGCCGTTGAGCGCGGTGGCCGGGACGTACTCGACGTCCGGGTTGTCCTCGACCAGGAAACCCTGGGCGACCAGGCTCTTCAGACACGGGTAGAGCGTTCCGTAGGAGAGCGCCCGCAGCGTTCCGAGCAGGATGTTGAGCCGTTTGCGCAGCTCGTAACCGTGCATCGGGGCGTCGTGGAGCAGGCCGAGAACGGCGAACTCCAGCACTCCTGAGCGCCTGCCCACTGCCGTCCTCCTCCCTCTCGACCGTCGGTCCGGCCGCTGCATCCTGCGGTGTACCGCTTCAACGTATCGGGGCGGTATACCGTTCCGATGTATCGGCTCGATATATCGAGAACAGTAAACCCGCCCTCCGCAACCGGCAAGGGGGGCACGCGTGAATGTGATCACAAGCCGACGCGCGGGTGGGCTTGGCAACGGGCGTGTAATGATCTGTCGCCGTTTTGCGGGCATTGGCGATTGATGCCCGATTAGTTGTATTTCCGTGCTGCGTACGCTGTCGCGTGTGCACGAGGACCACCTCCGGGGTTAGGGCGGTCCGGGCATCGGACCTGAACCCTGCCTTCAGGCCGGATCGGCCTGGCGAGGAGTGGCTGGAAGATGAGCGAGCGACGGCGAAGGACGCCCAACCCGGGCGGTGACGGGCAGCAGCCCCCGGGAGGCGGAGGCCGTCGGGGGGGACCCGGTCCCGATGAGCTGAGCTCGGAGGGGATCGGCCGGCGACGCCCGTCGGGAGTGCGGGAGACGGCCCAGCAGCCTCGGATGACCCGTGCCGAGATGCGCAAGGCCGCGCAGAAGAAGGGCAAGGGGGGCGGTCGGCGCGGCGGTGCCGCCGCATCGGCCTCCGCCGCCGCGGCCGCCGGCCCCGGCAAGAAGCGCTTCATCGACTACCCGCGGTTCGGCAAGACCGGGGTCCGGCGCTGGCTGCCGTCCTGGAAGCAGTGGCTGAGCGGCTTCCTGCTGTTCTTCGCGGTCTGCGTGGGCGGGGTGTTCTACGTCTACCAGACCACCCAGGTCCCGAATGCCAACGAACTGATGAGGACCCAGAACACCATCTACTACTGGGCCGACGGCACCGAGATGACCCGCAAGGGCGACACGAACCGTCAGATCGTCGAACTCAACGACATCAGCCCCTACCTGCAGAACGCCGTGATCGCCGCGGAGAACCAGAGCTTCCGCACCGACAGCGGCATCGACCCCAAGGGCATGGTCCGCGCCGTCTACAACATGGCGAAGGGCGGCGAGACCCAGGGCGCCTCGACGATCACCCAGCAGTACGTCAAGAACGCCTACCTGAGCCAGGAGCAGACCCTCACCCGCAAGATGAGGGAGTTCTTCATCACGCTGAAGCTCAATCAGCAGATGAGCAAGGACGACATCCTCAAGGGCTACCTCAACACCAGCTGGTTCGGCCGCGGCGCGAACGGCGCCCAGGCCGCCGCGCAGGCCTACTACGGGGTCAACGCCAAGGACCTCGACCTCTGCCAGAGCGCCATGCTGGCCGGACTGCTGAAGGGTGCGGCCTACTTCGACCCCACCAACCCGGCCAACAAGGAGCGCTCGCAGGGACGGTGGTCCTGGATCCTCGACCAGATGGTGAAGACCAAGGCCATCACCCCGGAGGAGCGGGCCAAGTGCACCGCGTTCCCGGACCCGGTCGCGCTGAAGCCCAGCGCCAACATGAACGGTGAGATCAGCTACCTGGTGGACACCGCCAACCGGTACGTGATGGCCACCGACAAGACGATCACCCAGCAGATGCTCGACAAGGGTGGTCTGAAGATCTACACCACCTTCGAGAAGGACAAGGTCGACGCCCTGAAGAAGGCCGTCGACGACGTCAAGGCCGAGAACCTCGACCCGAAGAAGCGGCCCAACAACGACACCTTCGTCCAGTTCGGCGCCGCCAGCATCCGCCCCGGGGACGGCGCGCTGGTCGCCATCTACGGTGGCGACGGCGTGGAGAACGGCCACTACGACAACAACGCCGAGGCGACCGGCGTCCAGGTCGGTTCGACCTTCAAGCCCTTCGTCCTGTCCGCCGCGATGCAGGTCGGCGTGCAGACCGCGAAGGACGACGGCAAGCCCAAGAGGATCAACGCCGACAGCCGCTACCTGTCCGACGACATGTCCGAGATCCGCAAGCCGGACGGCTCGCTGGTGATCGGCGACGACGGCAAGCCCTACCGGCAGAAGAACGAGGACTCCGGCAAGCGCGGCTACGTCTCGCTGCGGCAGGCCATGCAGTGGTCGTACAACGTGCCCTTCGTCCAGCTCGGCCAGGACGTCGGCGGCCAGGCCGTGGCCGACATCGCCGTGCAGATGGGCGTCAAGCGGGAGGGTCTGGCCGATCCGAAGACCGCGACCTTCCCGATCGGCACCTCCACCATCAGCCCGATCCGGATGGCCACCGCCTACGGCACCCTCGCGGCCAGCGGCAAGGAGGCCGATCCCTACTCGGTCACCAAGGTCGAGGTGGACGGCAAGGAGCGCGCGGGCTTCGGCAAGAAGGACACCAAGGTGGCGCTGGAGCCGGCCGTCGCCGACAACGTCACCGACGTGCTGGTGAACGTGGCGAAGAACGGTACCGGTTCGAAGACCAACGCACTGGGCCGCCCGGTGGCCGGCAAGACCGGTACCACCGACAAGGGCCGCTCGGCCTGGTGGGTCGGCTACACCCCGCAGCTGGTGACCAGCGTCGCGATGTGGCGCGAGAACCCGAGCGAGCACAAGCGGGAGTCGCTCGACGGAACCGCCGGCAAGACGGACATCCACGGTGGTGACATCCCCACCGACATCTTCACCCGGTACATGAAGGCCGCGCTGGCCAACGAGAAGAAGATGGACTTCCCGACCCCGCAGCCGATCGGCACCGAGGTGGACTCCTCCGGCGCGCCGTCCACGGCCACGGCCACTGCGCCGCCGTCGCCGACCGCGACGGACACCCCGTCGGCCCCGGCCCAGACCCAGCAGCCGACCCAGCAGCCGGACCACCCGCAGCCGCCGCAGCCCACCCAGGGCGGGGACTGCGTGCCGGGGGTCGACTGCCAGCCGACCCCGCCGCCGCACACCCCCAAGCCGAGCACCAGCAGTTGCATCCCGGTCGTCAACTGCCCGCCGACGCAGCCGACGCCCACCGACACCAGCACGTCGGGCGGCGGTGGCAAGCCGGGCGGCGGCACGGGCGGCGGTACGGGCGGCGGCACCGGTGGTGGTGGCGGTGGCAAGCCGACCCCGACCACCACCGGCGGCGTGCCGGGCGGGACGGGGCAGTAGCCCCGAGCCGGTCCGACCCGTCCGACTTGTGAGACGGTGAAAGGCGGTGGCGGTCCTCCTCGGAGGGCCGCCACCGTCGTTTCGTCACGATTCGCGGGACTGGTCCCCGCGACCGCCGCGGACCGTCGCGGGGTCCTCCTCGTCCCGGTGCGGATGGTGCGGCAGGATGTCCGGCATGACGTCGAGCGATCGTGACGAAACCGTCGGCCCGGCCGGGCCCGGAGCCGCCGCAGGGCCCACCCCGGCAGCCGTCGCCACGGCCGCGCCGCCGCCCAACACGGTGGTCGTCCCGGCCGACGAGGACCCGGTGGCGGCGGCCGGCAGCGAGCTGTTCGGCGGCCCGCCCGGCCGGCGGGCGCTGCTCGGCGTCTCCTGGTGGATCCCGGCGCGCTTCCTGGCCCTCGCGGTGATCGTGGTCTCGGTGCTCGGCATGGCGCACAACCTGCCCTGCTACGACCACGCCTGGTTCCAGCCGGGCTCGCCGCAGTACATCCACGCCTGCTACAGCGACATCCCGCACCTGTTCTCCGGCCGCGGCTTCGCGGCCGGGCTGCACCCGTACGTGGACCGCATCCCGGGCACCTCGGGGGACCTCCAGTACCTCGAGTACCCGGTGCTGACCGGCCTGTTCATGCAGGTCGCGGCCTGGCTGACGCCCGGCGGCGGCACCCAGCAGAGCCAGGAGCAGTGGTTCTGGGCGATCAACGCCGGGCTGCTGACGGCCTGCGCGGTGGTCGCCGTGGTGGCGCTCACCCGCACCCACCGGCGCCGCCCCTGGGACGCGCTGATGTTCGCGCTCGCGCCCGTCCTGCTGCTCAACGGCACGGTCAACTGGGACCTGCTCGCCGTCGCCCTGGCCGCCGTGGCGATGGCCTGGTGGGCCGGCGCCCGGCCGGGCTGGGCCGGTGTGTTCATCGGTCTGGCCACCGCGGCCAAGCTCTACCCGGTGCTGCTGATCGGCCCGCTGCTGGTGCTCTGCTGGCGGGCCGGGAAGTGGCGTGAGTTCCGGGTGATGCTGGGTGGCGCGGCCGGCTCCTGGCTGCTGGTCAACCTGCCGATCATGCTGGCCAACTGGCAGGGCTGGTCGACCTTCTACGTCTTCAGCAAGCACCGCGGCGAGGACTACGGCTCGTTCTGGCTGATCCTGATGCAGCGTCGCGGCGCCGGCCTGGCCGACCTCGACCTCTACATCGCCGTGCTGATGGTGCTGGGCTGCGCGGCCATAGCGTGGCTCGGGCTCTCCGCGCCCCGGCGGCCGCGCGTCGCGCAGCTGGCCTTCCTGGTGGTCGCGCTGTTCGTGCTGGTCAATAAGGTGTACTCGCCCCAGTACGCGCTCTGGCTGGTGCCGCTGGCGGCGCTGGCCCGGCCGCGCTGGCGGGACTTCCTGATCTGGCAGGCCTGCGAGGTGCTCTACACCCTGGGCATCTGGTCGCACCTGGGCTTCGTCACCGGGCCCAAGCAGCACGGGATCGGCGAGCCCTGGTACCACTTCGCGATCGCGCTGCACCTGCTCGGCACGCTCTACCTGGTCGTGCTGGTGGTCCGCGACGCCCTCCACCCGGACCGCGACCCGGTCCGCTGGGACGGCAGTGACGACCCCTCCGGCGGGGTGCTCGACGGTGCCCCGGACGCGTTCGTGCTGGGCACCGCCCGGCGGCTGCGCGAGGAGGAGAGCTACGCCGGATACGCGCCGGCCGGCCCCGAGCAGTGGCTCTACGAGCCGGAACCGTCGGAGCCGGCCGAGAAGCCGTAGCCGGACCGCGGCGTCTAGCGGTCCACCACCCGGTCGAAGTGCGTGGTGGTGTGCCGGACCTGGAGGCCCAGCTCCTCGCCGATCGCCGGGGGGTTGGTCTCCCCGTCCAGGAACAGCAGCGAGACCTGCATGTGCGGCGGCTCGGCGAACCAGAGCTGCTTGCCCGCCCAGTGGAACGGCGACTTGGTCTTGTTGACGGTCGCCAGGCCGGCCCGGGCGATGCCCTTGGCCCGGGAGGCCATGCTCTGCAGGTACTTGGGGGCCTCCAGGCCGATGCCGTGCGCGGTGCCGCCGGCGACCACCAGGATGTGGCCGTCGGACGGCGCCGGGTGCTGGCGGTAGCCGTAGCGGTCGCCCTTGCGCACCCGGGTGACGTCCAGCACCGTGGCCCGGACCTCCAGCGCGTTGTGGTCGCCCAGCCAGAGCCGGGTGCCGATCCGGGCCCGGAAGACGGTGTCCGGGTAGCGCTGGGCCAGCTTCTCCATGCCGGCCGCGCCGAGGTGGCTGACGAACACGGTGTGCACCGGGATGCCGGCCGCCCGGGCGGTGTCCACCCAGTACGCGACCTCCTCGACCGGGTCGGAGCCGTCCGGCCGGTCCATCGGCAGGTGCAGCGCCAGGCCCTCGAAGGAGACGCCGTCCAGCTCGGCGGCGACCGCCCGCAGGTCCTCCGCGCTCACGCCGTGCCGGCGCATGGTGGTCATGCACTCCACCACCACCCGGGCGCCGTGCAGCGAGCGCAGCGCCTCCAGGCTCGCCACCGTCCGGATCACCCGGGCGTGCGGCATCGGCAGCGCCTCCTCGCCCACCCGGTACGGGGTGAGCACCAGCAGCTCACCGCCGTACCACTCCGCGGCGTCGGCCGCCTCGTACGCGGTGCCGACGGCCAGCACCCCGGTGCCGAGCAGCGTCGCCTCCTCGGCCAGCCGGTGGTTGCCCAGGCCGTAGCCGTTCCCCTTGGCGACCGGCACCAGGCCGGGGAACTCGGTCAGGACGGACCGCTGGTGGGTGCGCCAGCGTTCGGTGTCGAGGTAGAGCGACAGCGTCATCGGGGCAGCCTCCTCAGCGGCGGGACATGTAGAGGTCGAGGGCCTTGTGCAGCAGCTTGTTGAGCGGGAAGTCCCACTCGCCGAGGTACTCGGCCGCCTGGCCGCCGGTGCCGACCTTGAACTGGATCAGGCCGAACAGGTGGTCGTTCTCGTCCAGGGTGTCACTGATGCCGCGCAGGTCGTACACACCGCCGCCGAGCGCGTAGGCGTCGCGCATCATCCGCCACTGGATCGCGTTGGAGGGCTTGACCTCGCGCTTGTGGTTGGCCGAGGCGCCGTAGGAGTACCAGACGTGCTCGCCGACCACCAGCATCGTGGTCGCGGCCAGCGGCTCGCCCTCGTGGTAGGCGATGTAGAGCCGCATCCGGTTCGGGTCCTCGGCGGTGAGGGCCTTCCACATCCGCTGGAAGTAGGACAGCGGGCGCGGGGTGAACTTGTCGCGCTCGGCGGTGACCAGGTAGAGCTGGTGGAAGATCGGCAGCTCGTCGTAGCCGCCCTGGACGACCTCGACGCCGCTCTTCTCGGCCTTCTTGATGTTGCGGCGCCAGAGCTGGTTGAAGCCCTTCTGGATGTCGTCCAGCGAGCGGTTGGCCAGCGGCACCTGGAAGACGTAGCGGGGCTGGACGTCGCCGAAGCCGGCGCCGCCGTCCTCGCCCTGCAGCCAGCCGGCCTTGCGCAGCCGGTCGGCCACCTCGAAGGCGCGCGCCTCGTACCAGTCGGCCTCGACGTCGCGCAGGCGCTTGGCCTGCTTGCCGGCGATGGCCTCCTTGATGGTGGGGGCGTCCCAGCGGCGGATGACCACCGGCGGGCCCATCTTCACCGAGAACGCGCCCTGCGACTTGAGGTGCGCCAGCATCGGCGAGAGCCAGCGGTCGAGGTCGCGGTCGAACCAGTCGATGACCGGGCCCTCGGGCAGGTAGGCGAGGTAGCGCTTGAGCTTGGGCAGCTGGCGGTAGAGCACCAGGCCGGCACCGACCAGCTGGTTGTGCTCGTCGAACCAGCCGATCGACTCGGAGCGCCACTCGGCCTTCACGTCACCCCACGACGGCACCTGCATGTGGCTCGCCGAGGCGCGGCTCCTGATGAAGGCGAGGTGCTCCTCGCGGGTGATCGTCCTCAGGCGCAGGCTCATTGCTCGGTGCTCCTCGTCGGTCGGGCTGCGGTGGCCCAGGTTCTCCGGGTGACTTTATCGTCCGGGGCCCCGACGTCCGTCGGTGCGGGCGTGACGGCGCCCCCGTCGCGTACCTGTCTGCTTGCAGACACGCGGCGGGGGCGCCGGGGGTTCCGGAACCGGGGGGTCGGGCCGTGACGGCCGTCCGGGGCTCAGCCCCAGAGGCCGCCGCGGGCGACGCCGAGGTAGAAGCCGATCGCGGCGGCGCCGAGCGTGATCATCAGGACGAAGCGCTCGGCGGTGGTGACCGAGACGAACATGCCCCACAGGCCCGTGACGATCCCGGCCAGACCGGTCCACGAGGTCAGCAGGTGCAGGTTGTGGAAGAACGAGGTGGTGAAGGCGATCACGCCCAGCACGGCGGTGAGTGCCACCAGGGTGTTCTCGCGGGGGTGCGGGTGGCCGTCGGTGTTCAGCGTGAGCGCGGGCATGCGGTGGACGGACTGGGCCATGGGTCCCACCTCCTGGCGTGGAGACGAACGGGCAGGAATCCCGTTCCGTCCAGATTGCGGCGGTTGGGTCGCACTCACAACCCCTATGCGTTTTGTTCGGCCGTCCGGGTGCGGGTAGGCTGCTCGTCTGCACTGGTGTAGTTGTGCCCCCTTGCGCCCTCTTCCGGGGGACACCCCTTTCGGGTGAGCGGGGGCCGACTGTCCGACCCGGCCGCTACGGTGTGCCGGAGTCGTCACCGCACCGGTGCCGACGCTACGCACAACCCTCCTGCCACGGAGAGACCGTGGCCGCTGAGTCCAAAGGAGGTGGGTTACTCATGCGTCACTACGAGGTGATGGTCATCCTCGACCCCTCGGTCGAGGAGCGCGCTGTCTCCCCCCTGATCGAGAACTTCCTCACTGTCGTCCGCAACGGCGGCGGCAAGGTGGAGAAGGTCGACACCTGGGGTCGTCGCCGTCTGGCTTACGAGATCAACAAGCAGTCCGAGGGCATCTACTCGGTCATCGACCTGAAGGCCACGCCTGAGGTCGTCAAGGAGCTCGACCGCCAGATGGGCCTGAGCGAGTCGGTTCTGCGGACCAAGGTCCTGCGCCCGGACACCCACTGAGCCACCTCTGAGGCCTTCGGGTCTCGGGTAGCTCGCGTCCGCTGTTTCACGTGAAACAGCGGTGAACGGACATCTTCCCGAGAGGTCATCACCACCATGGCAGGCGAGACCGTCATCACCCTCGTCGGCAATCTCGTCGACGACCCCGAGCTGCGCTTCACCCCGTCGGGTGCGGCGGTCGCGAAGTTCCGCATCGCGTCCACCCCCCGCACCTTCGACCGTCAGACGAACGAGTGGAAGGACGGCGAGAGCCTCTTCCTCACGTGCAACGTCTGGCGTCAGCCGGCGGAGAACGTGGCCGAGTCGCTGCAGCGCGGCATGCGCGTCATCGTGCAGGGCCGACTGCGCCAGCGGTCTTACGAGACCAAGGAAGGCGAGAAGCGGACGGTCTTCGAGGTCGAGGTCGACGAGGTCGGCCCGAGCCTGCGCTCGGCGACCGCGAAGGTCACCCGGGCCAACCGGTCCGGCGGCCCCGGCGGCGGCTTCGGCGGCCAGCAG
>NZ_JAFLNG010000175.1 GCF_017427025.1 Streptomyces sp. FH025 | reverse complement strand
GAGGGCGGCAACCGGGGCGTCCGCGAAGTCACCCGGCAGGATGTCCCGCAAGAACTTGCCGGTGTGGCTCTCCGGGACGGCCGCGATCTGCTCCGGGGTGCCCTCGGCGACCACCGTGCCGCCGCCGGAGCCGCCCTCGGGGCCCATGTCGACGACCCAGTCGGCGGTCTTGATCACGTCGAGGTTGTGCTCGATCACGATCACCGTGTTGCCCTTCTCGACCAGCCCGCTGAGCACCTTGATCAGCTTGCTGATGTCCTCGAAGTGCAGACCGGTGGTGGGCTCGTCCAGCACGTAGACCGTCCGCCCGGTGGAGCGCTTCTGGAGCTCCGAGGCGAGCTTGACGCGCTGCGCCTCGCCGCCGGAGAGCGTCGGCGCGGACTGGCCGAGCCGGACGTAGCCGAGGCCGACGTCGTTGAGCGTCCGCAGGTGGCGGGCGATCGCCGGGACGGCCTCGAAGAAGGCCAGCCCCTCCTCGATCGGCATGTCCAGCACCTCGGCGATGGACTTGCCCTTGTAGTGGACCTCCAGCGTCTCCCGGTTGTACCGGGCGCCGTGGCAGACCTCGCACGGCACGTAGACGTCCGGCAGGAAGTTCATCTCGATCTTGATGGTGCCGTCACCGGTGCAGTTCTCGCAGCGGCCGCCCTTGACGTTGAAGGAGAACCGGCCGGGCAGGTAGCCGCGGACCTTGGCCTCCTGGGTCTCCGCGAAGAGCCGGCGGACGTGGTCGAACACTCCGGTGTAGGTGGCCGGGTTGGACCGCGGGGTGCGGCCGATCGGCGACTGGTCGACGTGCACGACCTTGTCCACCAGGTCGGTGCCGGTGATCCGGGTGTGCCGGCCGGGCACGCTGCGGGCGCCGTTGAGCTCCCGGGCGAGGTGGGTGTAGAGGATGTCGTTGACCAGCGTCGACTTGCCGGAGCCGGAGACGCCGGTGATCGCCGTGAAGGTGCCGAGCGGGAAGCCGACCGTGACGTCCTTGAGGTTGTGCTCGCGGGCGCCGTGCACCGTCAGCTGGCGCTTCCTGTCCCGGTCGCGGCGGGTGGCCGGGATCGGGATGGACCGCTTGCCGGAGAGGTACTGGCCGGTCAGCGACTCCTTGTTGGTCAGCAGCCCCTTCAACGCGCCGGAGTGCACCACCTTGCCGCCGTGCTCGCCGGCGCCCGGACCGATGTCGACCACCCAGTCCGCGGTCTTGATGGTGTCCTCGTCGTGCTCGACCACGATCAGCGTGTTGCCGATGTCGCGCAGCCGCACCAGCGTCTCGATCAGCCGGTGGTTGTCCCGCTGGTGCAGGCCGATGGACGGCTCGTCCAGCACGTACAGCACGCCGACCAGGCCGGAGCCGATCTGGGTGGCCAGCCGGATGCGCTGGGCCTCGCCGCCGGACAGGGTGCCGGCCGCGCGGTCGAGCGAGAGGTAGTCCAGGCCGACGTCGACCAGGAAGCGCAGCCGCTCGTTGACCTCCTTGAGGACCCGCTCGGCGATCTGCTTGTCCCGGGCGTTCAGCTTCATCGCGCCGAGGAACTCGGAGCAGTCGCTGATCGACATCGAGGAGACGTCGGCGATGGACCTGCCCTCGACGGTGACCGCGAGCACCACCGGCTTGAGCCGGGTGCCCTGGCACGTCGGGCAGGGCACCTCGCGCATGTAGCCCTCGAAGCGCTCGCGACTGCTGTCGCTCTCCGCCTCGGTGTGCCGGCGCTGGATGAACGGGACGGCGCCCTCGAAGCCGGTGCTGTACGAGCGCTCGCGGCCGAAGCGGTTGCGGTAGCGGACCTGCACCTGGTGCTTGTGCCCGTACAGCAGCGCCTTCTTGGCGCGGGCGGGCAGCCCGGCCCAGGGGATGTCGGTGCGGAAGCCGAGCTCCTCGGCGAGCGCGTCGATCAGGCGCTGGAAGTACTCCTTGGCGTGCCCGGCCGACCACGGGTGGATCGCGCCCTCGTCCAGCGAGCGCTCCTGGTCCGGCACGACCAGCTCGGGGTCGACCTCCATCCGGTTGCCCAGGCCCGAGCAGTCCGGGCAGGCGCCGAACGGCGAGTTGAAGGAGAACGAGCGCGGCTCCAGCTCCTCGAACGACACGTCGTCGTACGGGCAGTAGAGGTGCTCGGAGTACATCCGCTCGCGCTCGGGGTCGTCCTCGGGGAGGTCGACGAAGTCGAGCACGACCATGCCGCCGGCAAGCCGCAGGGCCGTCTCCACCGAGTCGGTGAGCCGCCGCTTGGCGCTCTCCTTGACGGTCAGGCGGTCGATGACCACCTCGACGGTGTGCTTCTCCTGCTTCTTGAGCTTCGGCGGCTCGGCGAGCTGGATCGTCTCGCCGTCGACGCGGGCGCGGGAGTAGCCCTTGGACTGGAGGTCGGCGAAGAGGTCGACGAACTCGCCCTTGCGCTCGCGCACCACGGGGCTGAGCACCTGGAAACGGGTGCCCTCGGCGAGCTCCAGGACCTTGTCGACGATCGCCTGCGGCGACTGCTTGGCGATCGGGCGGCCGCAGTGCGGGCAGTGCGGCTTGCCGATCCGGGCGAACAGCAGGCGCAGGTAGTCGTAGACCTCGGTGATCGTGCCGACGGTCGAACGGGGGTTGCGGTTGGTGGACTTCTGGTCGATCGAGACGGCCGGGGAGAGGCCCTCGATGAAGTCCACATCGGGCTTGTCCATCTGCCCGAGGAACTGGCGGGCGTACGAGGACAGCGACTCGACGTACCGGCGCTGGCCCTCGGCGAAGATCGTGTCGAAGGCGAGCGAGGACTTGCCGGAGCCGGAGAGGCCCGTGAAGACGATGAGGGAGTCGCGGGGCAGGTCGAGCGAGACGTTCTTGAGGTTGTGCTCGCGAGCACCGCGGACGATGAGGCGGTCGGCCACTGCTTCTGGCGCCTTTCTCCGGGGCGAGACGGCTTGCGGTGAGTTCGGTGTACTTCTTCCAGGATGCGGCAGCCAGCCTATAGCTCAGGCGTTCGAATATCGACCTTGTCCAATGGAGACCACCCGAACGAGTGGGGGAGGCCCCCGGACCGCCCGCGCACCGTCCGTACCCGCACCGAAATACCCCCTGCTCAGGGCCCCGATTCGGCGGTAGCGTCGGCTGATCAACGAGCGGAGCCCCCTGCGGGCAACGCGCCGTCCCGCAGAGAAGGCAGATTTCGATGACCGACCCGCAGTCCGCCACCGCTGTCGCCGACCCCGCCGACCCCGCCGACCCCGGCGCTCTCGCCGCCGAGCGGCTGAGCCTCGTCGAGGAGAGCACCCGGGGCCTGCTGCAGACCGTCTCCGAGCTGAGGCCCGAGGCCGTCGCCGAGCCCTCCGCGCTCCCCGGCTGGAGCCGCGGCCACGTGCTGGCCCACCTCGCCCGCAACGCCGACTCCCTGGTCAACCTGCTGACCGGCGCCCGCACCGGCACCGACGTCCCGCAGTACGCCAGCGAGCAGGCCCGCGACCAGGGCATCGAGGACGGCGCCGGCCGCCCGCTGGACGTCCAGCTCGCCGACCTGCGCGAGTCCCACGAGCGCTTCGCCGAGGCCGCCGCGCTGATGACCGGCGAGCACTGGGCCACCGAGGTGCGCCACCGGTCCGGCGCCGTCTTCCCGGCCTGCGACCTCGTCTGGAAGCGCCTGGCCGAGGTCGAGTACCACCTGGTCGACCTGGACGCCGGCTACGCCCCCGACCGGTGGCCCGGGGTGTTCGCGGCCACCGAGTTCCACAGGCTCGCCACCAGGCTGCACGGCACCGACCTGCCCGCCGTCGCGCTCGTCGCCGAGGACACCGGGGACACCGGCCTGATCGGCACCGGCGAGCCCGCCCTGACCGTCCGCGGCCCGCTGCGCGCCCTGCTCGCCTGGCTCACCGGCCGCTCCGACGGCGCCGACCTCCAGCGCACCCCCGACTCCGCGCTCCCCCAGCTTCCCCCGCTGGGCTGACGGCGCGAGGATGATCCTGAACCCTGTTGTAGCCGGACCCGGACGAGGAGCGGACGGATGACGTACCACGGAGCGGTCAAGGTCGGCGGGCCGCCGGACGTGCGCGAGCTGGCCCACCTGATCATCACCAAGGTGGCCGTCGGGCCGTACGACAACAACGCCTACCTGCTGCGCTGCCGGGCCACCGACGAGCAGCTGCTGATCGACGCGGCCGCCGACGCCCCGGTGCTGCTGGAGACCGTCGGCGACGACCTCGAAACGGTGGTCACCACCCACCGGCACCACGACCACTGGGGCGCGCTGGCCGAGGTGGTCGCCACCACCGGCGCCCGCACCGCCGCCGGACAGCACGACGCCGAGGGCATCGACGTCCCCACCGAGCTGCTGCTCGCGGACGGCGACCGGCTGCGGGTCGGCGAGGTCGAGCTCACCGTGCGGCACCTGGTCGGCCACACCCCCGGTGCCATCGTGCTCATCTACGACGACCCGCAGGGCCACCCCCACGTCTTCACCGGGGACTGCCTCTTCCCCGGCGGCGTCGGCAACACCTGGGGCGACCCGGAGGCCTTCCGGACCCTCTACCGCGACGTCACCGAGAAGATCTTCGACGTCCTCCCCGACGAGGCCTGGGTCTACCCCGGCCACGGCAACGACACCACCCTCGGCGCCGAACGCCCCCACCTCCCCGAGTGGCGCGACCGCGGCTGGTGACCACCTTCCGGCCGGTCGGCCCCTACCGGAGCCGGCCAGCCCGGGAAGGCGTGTGAGTGCCAGAATTACGCCATGCCCCAGCACTCTGTGCATCTCACCGCCGCGATCGTCCCCGAAGGCGAGTGGTACGTGGCCCGCTGCCTCCAGGTCGAGATCACCAGCCAGGGCGAGACCATCGAAGAAGCTCTCTCCAACCTTCGCGAGGCGCTCGCGCTCAACTTCGAGGACACCCCCATCAAAGTGCATGTCGCATGACTTGAGCCCCGCCGCCGGATGGCGCATCCGGCGGCGGGGCTCAAGTCGGTCGATTCCCGTCAGGCGTCGAGCTTCTCGGGCTCGGGCTCGGTCTGTTCGGCCTTCTTCGAGGCCCGGAGGCTGGTCACCGTGGTGACGGCCAGGACGAGCACGATGAAGCCGAGCGAGAAGGGGATGCCGATCTCCGGGACGTGGGCGCCGGCCTCGTGGGCGGCGTGCAGGACGAGCTTCACGCCGATGAAGCCGAGGATCACCGACAGGCCGTACGAGAGGTGGACCAGCTTCTTCAGCAGGCCGCCGATCAGGAAGTACAGCTGGCGCAGGCCCATCAGGGCGAAGGCGTTGGCGGTGAAGACGATGTACGGGTCCTGGGTGAGGCCGAAGATGGCCGGGATCGAGTCCAGGGCGAACAGGACGTCCGTCGTGCCGATGGCCAGCATGACGATCAGCATCGGGGTGATCAGCCGGCGGCCGTTCTCCACGATGAGGAGCTTGGTACCGCGGTAGTCGTCGGTGGCGGGGAAGCGCCGGGTGATCGACTTGAGCAGGCGGTTCTCCTCGAATTCCGCTGCTTCTCCATCAGGCCCAGTCTCCTCGTCGGCCCGGGCCTCCTTGATCAGCTTCCAGGCCGTCCAGATCAGGAACGCGCCGAAGACGAAGAACACCCAGGAGAACTCGGAGACCAGCGCCGCGCCGCCGGCGATGAACACCGCCCGCAGCACCAGGGCGATGATCACACCGAACATCAGGACGCGCTGCTGGTAGATCCTGGGCACCGCGAACTTGCCCATGATCAGGATGAACACGAAGAGGTTGTCGACACTGAGCGACTTCTCGGTGATGTACCCGGCGAAGAACTCACCGGCCGACTGCGCGCCGGAGTGCCACCAGAGGAAGCCGCCGAAGAGCGCCGCCAGCGCGACCCAGACGGCCGTCCAGATCCCGGCCTCCTTGATCGAGACCTCGTGCGGCTTGCGCCCTCCGATGAAGAAGTCCGCCACGATCAGTGCGATCAGCACACCGATCGTGGAGACCCACATGGTCACGGAAACGTCCATTACTGCTCCTCCGGCAGCCAGGCGAGACAGGTCGTCACTGCCGGAGGTCTCTTCCGCCCATCGGGCCAGCGCCCCGGGGCGCCACGACGGGCACCCGTGATGACGGGGTCGGCTGTCGAGGAATACTCCCCTCCGCTGGCATCGAGAGTAACAGCGAAGGCAAGGAAAGGTAAAGAAGGTAAAGAACTGTCAGAGGAAGGGCTCGATGGCCGGCAGCAGGTCCTGGAAGGTCCGCCCCTTGGCCGGAGCCCCGATCGCCTGCATCTCCCAGCCGCCGTCGCCGTCCCGGACCACCTTGGCCATGATCTGGCCGGTGTGCGGCCCCCCGCCCGCCAACTCGTAGCGGGCCAGTTCCACCCCGGTGGTCTCGTCCACCAGCCGGCAGTGCGCCTGGCGCACCTCAGCGAAGGTCTGCCCGGTGTAGGAGCTGACCGTGAACACCACCTGGGTGATGTGCGGCGGCACGTGCATCAGGTCGACCAGGATCGCCTCGTCGTCCCCGGCGCCCGAGCCGCCCTCCAGGTTGTCCCCGGTGTGCCGGACCGATCCGTCGGTGGACTCCAGGTGCTGGAAGAACACCACGTCGGACGGGGTCCGCTCGGCGTACAGCAGCGCCGAGGCGTCCAGGTCGATCTTCCTCGTCCGGCTGCCGAACAGTCCCCGCTTGGGGGCGGCCTGCCAGCCCAGCCCCATCCGGACCACGGTCAGCACGCCGCCCGCGCCCTTCTGGAGGCTGACCCGCTGCCCCTTGGCAAGGTTCACCGACACGACGTTGTCCTCTCTGCCGGCCCCACGGGCGCGCCCGCACGGCTCCACGGTGGAACACCCCGTCGCCGTCCCCCGGCTGAGGCCCCCTCTGCTACGGCCCGCCACCCGTCCCGAGGGCACGGTGCCGCAGGCCAGCCTAGGGCCTGCGGCACCACCGACTCCTCGGAGTTACCCGGTTTGTGGCAAGGCTGAGACACCTCCGGGCGGTTGACCCCCGCAGGCGCGGGGAAGGGCCGTAGCCCGGCGTCCCGGCCGTGCCGTCAGGCCACACCCGCCTCGCGCATCTGCCGCAGCTCCTTCTTCAGCTCCTTCACCTCGTCGCGCAGCCGCGCCGCGACCTCGAACTGGAGATCGGCGGCCGCCGTGTGCATCCGGTCGGTCATCTCCTGGATCAGCTCCGCCAGCTCGGCGGCCGGCATGGACTTGGCGGGCTTGCGCTCCGCGCCCAGCATCGGCACCGGGGCCTTGCCGCCCTTCTGGCCCGCCCCGCGGTAGCCGGTGGAGAGCAGCTCGTCGGTGTCCACGTCCTCGCGGGCGAGGGTGTCCAGGATGTCGCCGATCTTCTTCCGCAGCGGCTGCGGGTCGATCCCGTGCTCCTTGTTGTAGGCCTGCTGCACGGCCCGGCGGCGGTTGGTCTCGTCGATCGCCTTCTCCATCGACGGGGTGATCCGGTCCGCGTACATGTGCACCTGGCCCGAGACGTTTCGGGCGGCGCGGCCGATGGTCTGGATCAGCGAGGTGCCGGAGCGCAGGAAGCCCTCCTTGTCCGCGTCCAGGATCGCCACCAGCGACACCTCGGGCAGGTCCAGGCCCTCGCGCAGCAGGTTGATGCCGACCAGCACGTCGTACTTGCCCGCCCGCAGCTCGCGCAGCAGCTCCACCCGGCGCAGCGTGTCCACGTCGCTGTGCAGGTACCGGACCCGGATGTCCAGGCCGAGCATGTAGTCGGTGAGGTCCTCGGCCATCTTCTTGGTGAGCGTGGTGACCAGGACGCGCTCGTCCCGCTCGACCCGCTTGCGGACCTCGTGCACCAGGTCGTCGATCTGGCCCTCGGTCGGCTTGACGATCACCTCGGGGTCGATCAGGCCGGTCGGGCGGATGATCTGCTCGACCTGGCCGTCGCCGCGCGACAGCTCGTACGGGCCGGGCGTCGCCGACAGGTAGACCGTCTGACCGATCCGCCCCAGGAACTCCTCCCACTTCAGCGGGCGGTTGTCCATCGCGGACGGCAGCCGGAAGCCGTGCTCCACCAGGGTGCGCTTGCGCGAGGCGTCGCCCTCGTACATCGCGCCGATCTGCGGGACGGTGACGTGCGACTCGTCGATGACCAGGAGGAAGTCCTCCGGGAAGTAGTCCAGCAGGGTGTTCGGCGGGGAGCCGGGCTCGCGGCCGTCGAAGTGCATCGAGTAGTTCTCGACGCCCGAGCAGGTGCCGATCTGCCGCAGCATCTCGATGTCGTAGGTGGTGCGCATGCGCAGCCGCTGGGCCTCCAGCAGCTTGCCCTGCTTCTCCAGCCTGGCGAGCGTCTCCTCCAGCTCCTTCTCGATGCCGGTGATCGCCCGCTCCATGCGCTCGGGGCCGGCCACGTAGTGCGAGGCGGGGAAGACGTAGATCTGCTCGTCCTGGCTGATGATCTCGCCGGTGAGCGGGTGCAGGGTGTAGAGCGCCTCGATCTCGTCGCCGAACATCTCGATCCGGACGGCGAGCTCCTCGTACACCGGGAAGATCTCGATGGTGTCGCCGCGGACCCGGAAGGTGCCGCGGGTGAACGCCACGTCGTTGCGCGCGTACTGGATGTCCACGAAGCGGCGCAGCAGGACGTCCCGGTCGATCTCCTGGCCGACCTTGAGCGGGACCATCCGGTCCACGTACTCCTGCGGGGTGCCGAGGCCGTAGATGCAGGAGACGGAGGCGACCACGATCACGTCGCGGCGCGTGAGCAGCGAGTTGGTCGCCGAGTGCCGCAGCCGCTCGACCTCCTCGTTGATCGAGGAGTCCTTCTCGATGTAGGTGTCCGTCTGCGGGACGTACGCCTCGGGCTGGTAGTAGTCGTAGTACGAGACGAAGTACTCGACCGCGTTGTTCGGCAGCAGCTCGCGGAACTCGTTCGCCAGCTGCGCGGCCAGCGTCTTGTTCGGCGCCATCACCAGGGTGGGCCGCTGCAGCTTCTCGATCATCCAGGCCGTGGTGGCCGACTTGCCGGTACCGGTGGCACCGAGCAGCACGACGTCCTTCTCCCCCGCCCTGATCCGCCGTTCCAACTCGGCGATCGCCGTCGGCTGGTCACCGTTCGGCTGGTAGGGACTGACGACCTCGAAGGGCGCCACGGACCGCTCAATACTCGTGATGGGACGCACGCCTCCACCGTACGGCCCACCACCGACAAGCGGCGCCGCTTCGCTCAGGCCGCGTGCGCCTCGAAGCGCATGGCGGGCTCGTGGGAGGGGTCGATCCGGACCGTGGAGTCGAAGGCCGCCGCGAGCAGCTCGATCAGCGGCAGGGTCGGATCGATGCCGCTCTCCTCGATGCTTTCGACCGTCTCCGCGGCCAGCCCGGCCCGCTCGGCCGGCGTCCAGCCGAGCGCGGAGCGGCGCGCGTACACGGCCTCGGCCAGCGCCATCCGACGCCCGGCCGCCCGGTACTCCTCGCTCTCGCGGTGCTCCTCCGGCACGACCCACCGCGTGTGGTAGCCGCTGCTCACCGCTGCTCCTCCCGGTCGTAGATCTCGCCGTCCTCGGCGAGTCGGTCGGCGGCGCGCTCGGCCGCACGGTACTCCGCGACCGGGCAGTTCTGGAGCCAGACCCGCACCTCGGGCTCGATCTCGATCTCGTATCCCGGCCGGGACTGGTCACCGGTCACGTCTCTCCCCCTTGCTCGGCAGCGGGAACAACTGCCGAGCAAGGGGGAAGGTCACGGCTCAGGCCTTGGCGCTGTCGCGGGCGAGGGCGACGAGGCGGGATATGGCGCGGAGGTACTTCTTGCGGTAGCCGCCGCGGAGCATGTCCTCGGGGAAGACCTGGTCGAAGGGGAGGCCGGAGGCGGTGATGGGGAGTTCGCGGTCGTACATGCGGTCGGCGAGGACGACCAGGCGCAGGGCGGTGGACTGGTCCTCGACCCGCTTGACGCCGCGCAGGCAGACCGCGGCGACGTCGTCCAGCAGTGCGCCGTAGCGGCTGGGGTGGACGGCGGAGAGGTGGGTGAGCAGGGCGTCGAAGTCGTCCAGCGAGGCGCCGGGGGTGCGGGCGGCGACGGCCACGACGGCGTCGTCGGTGTACGGCGGCGGGGCGTCGGGCAGGCCGCGGTGGCGGTAGTCCTGGCCGTCGATCCGCATCGGGCGGAAGTGCGCGGACAGGCCCTGGATCTCGCGCAGGAAGTCGGCGGCGGCGAAGCGGCCCTCGCCGAGCTTCTCCGGCAGGGTGTTGGAGGTGGCGCACAGCTTGACGCCGTTGTCGACCAGGCGGCCGAGCAGGGTGGAGACCAGCACGGTGTCGCCCGGGTCGTCCAGCTCGAACTCGTCGATGCACAGCAGCGTGTGCCCGGACAGCGTCCGCACGGCCTGCTGGAAGCCGAGCGCGCCGACCAGGTTGGTCAGCTCGACGAAGGTGCCGAAGGCCTTGGGGCCGGGGGCGGCGTGCCAGAGCGAGGCGAGCAGGTGGGTCTTGCCGACGCCGTAGCCGCCGTCGAGGTAGACGCCGGCCGGGCCGGTGGGCGCGGGGGCGGAGCGGCGGAACCAGCCGCGCTTGGGTGCTGAACCGTTTCCCCCGCCGAGGGTGGCCGCGAACTGCTCCAGGACCTGGACGGCCTCGTACTGGCTGGGCTGGTTCGGGTCCGGGATGTACGTCCCGAAGCTCACGTCGGCGAACCGGGGCGGCGGGACCATCTCGGCGACCAGCCGCTCGGCGGGCACGACGGGGCGGCGGTCGGTGAGCGCGATCGGGGCGCCGGCCGGGCTCGCGGCGGCTATGGACTCGGTCGCGGTGGCGGGGCGGGAGGCTGCGGGCACATCAGTAGAGGGTACGCCTGGTTCCCGACCCCTCCGAACGGCCTCCGAACGGCCTCCGGGCGTCCTCCGGACGGCCCACGGTGGAACACTGAGGGCATGCACCTGTTGATCAGCCCGCTGGGTGAGCCGGTCGCCGATCCGTCCGCGCTGGAGTCGCTCGCCGCCGTGTACGCGTACCCCGACCAGGTGAATCGGGGCCGCCCGTGGTTGCGCGCCAACATGGTGGCGGGGCTGGACGGCGGGGCGAAGCTCGACGGCCTGTCCGAGGGCCTCTCCGGGGACGCCGACAAGCGGATCTTCGGCGTGCTGCGCGCCCTGTCCGACGTGGTGCTGGTGGGCGCCGAGACCGTCCGCGCGGAGGGCTACCGGCCGGCCCGGGCCCGTCAGGAGTTCGCGGCGGCGCGGGCGGCGGCCGGGCAGGCCCCGGCTCCGGCGATCGCGATCGTGAGTCGTTCGCTGGACCTGGACCTGAGCGCGCCGCTGTTCACGGAGCCGCTGGTCAGGACGGTGGTGATCACCACCGAGGACGCCCCGGAGGAGCGCCGCCGGGCGGTCGCCGGGGTGGCCGACCTGGTGCTCGCCGGGCGGGGCTCGGTGGACCTGCGGGCGGGCGTGGCGGCCCTGGTCGAGCGGGGCTGGACGCGGCTGCTGAGCGAGGGCGGCCCCCGGCTGCTGGGGCAGATCGCGGCGGCGGGCCTGCTGGACGAGCTGTGCCTGTCGCTGGCCCCGCTGATCACCGGCGGCGACGCGCCGCGCATCGTCCACGATGCGCGAATGCCTGACGTGCAGCGGATGCGGCTGGTCTCATTGATCGAGCAGAAAGGATTCCTCTTCTCGCGTTACCTGCGCCGCCCGGGTTCGGAATGACCCCGTGACCCCCCGGTCCTGATCCCGTTATGCGATGCCGGGGCCCGGGGGCCGGCCACTGGAAGGGACTCACGTGTTCAAGACGGTACTGATGATCGAAAAGGCTCTCTCCGACGCGGACGTGGAGCTGGTCACCACGCTCCACAGCGACGAGAAGGTGTCCTTCGTCGTCCTGATGCAGCCGCGCGGCAAGCAGGACGAGCTGCTGCGGGCACTGGACGACGTCGCCCTCGGCCACCTCGACAAGGTGGTGCACGAGCACGACGAGTCCGAGAGCGGCCCCACCGTGGCCGGTGAATCGCTGGAGCACAGCCTGCGCCACCTGCGCTCGGCCGGGGCCGAGGCGAGGGGCGAACTGGTCGAGGAGAAGCCGCTGGAGCGGCTGCGCGAGGTGGTCCGGGACCAGGAGGCGGACGAGGTGGTGGTGCTCACCTCACCGCACTTCGTGGAGGAGTTCTTCCACCGCGACTGGGCCTCCCAGGCCCGGCACAAGGTGGGGGTCCCGGTACTGAGGCTGTTCGCCAGCGACTCCTAGCTCCGCTCCTAGCTCCGCGCGCCCGTGGTGCAGAA
>NZ_JAFLNG010000174.1 GCF_017427025.1 Streptomyces sp. FH025 | reverse complement strand
TTCATAGACGCCGACGCGATCGAGGCGCAGACCGGGTACGCGATCCGCTCGGCCTGGCGGAAACCGGGGGACGACCGGCCGCTGCCGGACGCGGACGGGATCGTCGTCACCCCCGCCACCTTCAACACGATCAACAAGTGGGCGGCCGGGATCGCCGACACCCTCGCGCTCGGGATCCTCTTCGAGGCGTACGGGAAAGGTGTTCCGACGGCCGTCCAGCCACGCGTCAGCGCGGAGCTGGCGCTGCACCCCGCCTTCGAACAGAGCCTGGACCGGCTGAAGTCGATGGGCGTGCGCATCGCGCAGACCAGCACCGGGTCGTACAGCTGGACGCGGGCGCTCGACCTGCTGAACGACTGACCTCGACGACTGACAGGGTGACTGATCCGCGTCGGCGATCCTGCCACTGTGAGGGGTGGCCCGCCGTGATCGGCCCGGGGTAGCGTCCGGGCAGGTCAGCGAGGGTGCGGGAGGTTCCGGTGGGCGCGGTCAACGGCGAGGTGTCGTTCTGGTACGCGGCGGGCGGGGTGCCGGAGCCGGGGCCCGCGCTGCCGGGCGGCCGCGACGTCGACGTCTGCATCGTCGGCGGTGGGTACACCGGCCTCTGGACGGCGTACTACCTGAAGAAGGCCGACCCGTCCCTGCGCATCGCCCTCCTCGAACGCCGCTTCTGCGGCTACGGCGCCTCCGGCCGCAACGGCGGCTGGCTGTACAACGGTTTCGCCGGCCGCTCGGCCTTCGCCCGGCGGTACGGCCACCAGGGCGCGGCGGCGATGCAGCGGGTGATGGACGAGGCGGTCGGAGAGGTCGTCGACACGGCCGCCCGGGAGGGGATCGAGGCCGACATCGTCCGCGGCGGCGTCCTCGAAGTCGCGCGCAGCAGGCCGCAGTTGGAGCGGCTGAAGGAGCACGTCGAGGCCGAGCGGGCCTACGGCGAAGGCCGCGTCGAGACGCTGAGTGCCAAGGAGGCCGCCGAGCGGATCAACGTCGCCGACACCCTCGGCGGCGTCTGGACGGCGTACGGCGCCCGGATCCAGCCCGCGAAGCTCGTCCGCGGGCTGGCCCGCACCGTTCGCGAACTCGGCGTCGAGATCCACGAGTCGACGCCCGTCACCGCGATCCTGCCCGGCACCCCGCACCGCAGGCCGAGCGCCGTCACCCCGTACGGCACCGTCACCGCCGACCGGGTCCTGCGCGCCACCGAGGGGTTCACCGCCGGGCTGCGCGGCGAGAAGCGGACCTGGCTGCCGATGAACTCCGCGATGATCGCCACCGAGCCGCTGCCCGCAGACTTCTGGGCGGACGCCGGCTGGCAGGGCCGCGAGGTGCTCGGCGACTTCGCGCACGCCTACATGTACGCCCAGCGCACCGCCGACGACCGGATCGCGCTCGGCGGCCGGGGCGTGCCGTACCGGTTCGGCTCCCGCACGGACTCGGACGGCAGCACCCAGGTGGAGACGGTCCGCCAGCTCCGGGAGATCCTCAACCGCTTCTTCCCGGCCGCCGCGCACGCCCGGATCGACCACGCCTGGGCCGGTGTGCTCGGCGTCCCCCGCGACTGGTGCGCCACCGTCGAGCTGGACCGGGCGAGCGGGCTCGGCTGGGCGGGCGGGTACGTCGGCAGCGGGGTGACGACCACCAACCTGGCCGGTCGCACCCTGCGCGACCTGGTGCTCGGCCGGGACACCGAGCTGACCGCGCTGCCCTGGGTGGGCCACACCGTGCGCCGCTGGGAGCCGGAGCCGCTGCGCTGGCTCGGGGTGCACGCCATGTACGCCGCCTACCACGCCGCCGACCGGCAGGAGGCGGCCGGCCGGGCCACCACCTCGCCGATCGCCAAGGCCGCGGACCTGGTCTCGGGACGGGGCTGAGGCCTGCCAGGGCGCGCCGCCGTGCGCGGCCTCCCCGCGGCAACCACCGTGTAGGCGTGCTGAGGAGAACCCCGCGAACCCCGCGAACCCTGCCGGCCCTGTTCCTGACGCTGCTGCTCTGCGCGCCCGCCGGCCGCGCGTCCGCCACCCCGCTCGGCCGGCAGGTGGTCGCCGCCGACCAGGCCTCCCGCCGGGTGCTGGTGCTCCAGACCGCCGAGGAGCTGATGGCCTACCAGGGCCCCGACCGGCTGCCCGTCGTGTGGTCGTGGAGCGCCGACCGGGCCCCGGACCTCGCCGACCTCGCCCCCGAGCGCAGCTGGACCAACCCGGACGAGGCGAAGAGCCGGATCCGGCAGGGCCGCCGCTACCTGCTGACCACCGCCTCCGGCGGGCTCGCCGCCGTGGTGGAGACCACCACCGGCCGCACCCGTTGGGCGGCGGACCTCGGCACCGCCGTCAACCCGCACAGCATCGAGCTGCTCCCGGACGGCAACGTCGCGGTCGCCGCGAGCGCCGGCGGCTGGGTGCGGCTGTACGCGGCCTCGCAGGGCCCGCGTGCCACCGTCCACGCCGTATTCCCCCTCCCCGGCGCGCACGGGGTGCACTGGGACGGGCGCGGCGGCCTGCTCTGGGTGCTCGGCGACGAGTCGCTGACCGCCCTACGGGTCGGCGGCACCCCGGCGGCGCCCACCCTGACCGCCGTGCGGAGCACCCCGCTGCCCGACCCGGGCGGCCACGACCTGGGGCCCGTCCTGGCCGAGCCCGGCCGGTTCTGGGTGAGCACCCTGAACGGCCTCTGGAGCTACGACCCGGCCGCCGACCGCTTCACCCCCGTCCACCTGGCCGATCCCGCCGCCGATCGGGACGTCAAGAGCATCGGCGACGAACCCGGCACCGGCCGGCTGCTCACGGTGACCCCCGACCACACCGCCCCGTGCGACTGGTGCACCTCGGTGATCCGGCTGCACCGTCCGGAGGGCGTTCGGACGCTGCGCGGTACGCACCTGTACAAGGCGAGGTGGTGGGGAGGCCGGTAGCAGACTCGGGCCGAACAGTGGTCGATTCCGCCGGGCGGGTCGCGGATTCCACCCGTTCTACGGACGGCGTTCGGCTGATGGGGCATATTGTGTACCCCCGCAAACTACTCCGATGGAAGTCAGTTTCCCGTCAGCGTCCGGAATCCATCTGCGGACCCGTGCGGACTGGGATAGCGTCGAGGCGTCGGGGGGTCGACACCGATCGGTGTATTCGAACGCTAGCTACCGGGCCGTAACGGCTCGATTTGGTCCTGGAGAACAAAATGCGGAATTCCCCTGAGGAACGCCGGTCGGAAGCAGTGGACGATCTGCAGCTCGCGGTGGAATCACTGGCAGCCTTCCCCGCCCGGAACGTGGCCGGCCCGATGGGCATGACCGAGCGGCTGGCGGCGGTCGCCGAACTGTGCCGGTCCGTCGACGCGGTGCTCGACAGCCTCGTCGTCGAGGCCGCCGCGGAGGCCGCCGAGGAGGGCTGGACGGTTGCCCGGATGGCGGCCGAACACTCCGGCTACTACGCCAGGTTGCGGCGCGCGCTGCTCCCCGCCGGGGCCGGTGCGGGGCTGACGCAGCAGTGAGCGCGCTGTACACGGGCGTGCATGTGCTGTCCTGCCCCACCCGCTGGAGCGACGTCGACGAGAACGGGCACATCAACAACGCCCGGCTGGTCGGCTACATCCAGGAGGGGATTTACGACCTGTTCTGCCACCACGCGACGGCCGTCCGGGAGGCGCTCTTCCCGTCCGGATTCATTATCGCGCGACATGAGATCGATTACCTGGAACAGCTGTACCACCGGCCCGAGCCGTTGTCGGTGCGACTGACCGTGGAGCGGATCGGGAGCAGTTCCGCACACGTCGAGGTGAATGTCTGCCGGGATGGCCTCACCTTTATGCGGGCGCGGACCGTGGTGGTCGCGCGGGACCGGGAATCCGGCCGTTCGCGCAAACTCAGCCAGGACGAGCGGCGCTTTCTCTCGGCGTTTATGACCGATCCGACGCGCGGCGAGGCCGTGAGCGCCGTCGCGCAGCCGCCCGCGCCGGCGCAGCGGATGCCGGTCCGCCCCGCCACCGTCCTGGGTGCGCCGCGTCGCCCGCGCAGACGGTGTCAGGCCTCGGCGAGCTGACCTGCGCGTTCCCGTGCCGGTGACGGCACGGGCCGGCGGCGGTATCGGCGGCGGAGCCGATCCGTCCACCCGGCCCCGGCCCCGGCCGCGGCGTGCGGATCCCGGCCGATCGGCGGTCATCAGCCCGGCCTGGTCGCAGTACGCTGAGCAGCACGGGAACCGGTACGTCCCGCGGCGGTCACCGACCGCGATGGGGCCGACCTCGCGGAGCGGAGCGGCCCCCAGCGGGCATCGCCCGCCGACGGTCCGGCCGATCCCGGCGACCGGAAGGAGAACTCGATGACCATCTCCTGGGAGGACTTCCTCGCCCGCGTCGTGGAACGCGGGGAGTACCGGGGTGAGGCGGAGGCGGACCACGCGGCCCGGGTCGTGCTCGCCCTGCTCGGCGGGCACCTGGTGGGCGCCGAGCGGTTCGACCTCGCCGACGCGCTGCCCGGGACGTACGCGACGCTGCTGCGGGACGCGGAGCCGGCCGCCGAGCCGCTGACCGCCGAGCGGTTCGTGACGGCCGTGGTCGGCTGGATCGACGGGGCGACGCCGGCGACGGCGAAGTGGGACATCGGGGCGGTGCTCAGCACCGTGTCCGACCTCGTACCGGGGGAGCTGGTCGACCGGGTGGTCGAGCAGCTCCCGGACGGCTACGACCTGCTCTTCGGTCACCCGCTGCCCGCCTGAGTCGGATCACCGCCCGCCTGAGCCGGTCACCGCACGCCGGTGGTGGCCCGGAACAGCTCCGCGCCCGGGCCGGTCAGCTCGACCGGCCCGGCGCCCGGGCGCAGGTAGGCGGAGGCGCCCGAGGGCAGGTCGAGGTGGGGACGGCCGGGGGCGCGCAGCCGGGCCCGGCCCGCGACGCAGAGGAGGATCTGCGGGGTGGCCAGATCGACCCGGCTCGGGGTGTCACCCGGGCGCAGTCGGGAGAGTCTGAACTCCTCGGCAGGGGAAGGGAATTCAGCCTCGCAGTGGTCGATCGGGCGCGCGCCCAGAACGTCCGGCTCGGCGGCGCGGAAGGACGTGACCGCGAGCAGGCCGTCGACGTCGACGTGCTTGGTGGTCAGCCCGCAGCGCAGCACGTTGTCCGAATTGGCCATCAACTCCACACCCACGCCCCGGAGATAGGCGTGCGGAACCCCGGCGTCCAGGTACAGCGCCTGCCCGGCGGTGAGTCGTACGTGGTTGAGCAGCAGCGCGGCCAGCAGGCCCGGGTCGCCGGGGTACTCCTCGGCGGCCCGGGCGTAGCCTGCGCAGGCCTGCGCGTACGGTCCGCCGCCGGCCGCCGTGCGTCGCAGGGCCTCGGTGACGGCGGCGAGTTGGGGTGCTTCGGCCGTCAGGGCCTGCCGCAGCAGCGCGGGCAGCACCTCGGCGGCGGGCCGGGAGCGCAGGGCCCGCGCCCAGGGGGCGAGAACGCCGAGGGCGTCCAGCAGCCGGGCCGTCCCGGCGGGCGGCCGGAAGCCGCAGAGCGCCTCGAAGTCGCCGAGGGCGCAGAGCAGTTCGGGCTTGTGCTCGCGGTCCTTGAACACCCGCCACGGGGCGTCCAGCGGGATCCCTCGGGCCTGCTCGCTCGCGTACCCGGCCTCCGCCTGGGCTCGGGTCGGGTGGACCTGGAGGGAGAGCGCCCGGTCGGCGGCCAGCACCTTGAACAGGAACGGCAGCGTCGGGCCGAACCGCCGTACGGTGTCCGGCCCGAGCAGGCCCTCGGGATCGTCGGCGATCAGCCGGTCCAGCGGTTCACCGCCCGCCGGCGAGGACGGCGCCGAGGGGTGGGCGCCCATCCACAGCTCGGCCTGCGGGGTGCCGTCGGGCTCGGTGCCGGTGAGCGCGGGGATGGCGGTGGGGGAGCCCCAGGCGTAGTGGCGGACCGGGTTGTGGAGCAGGGCGTACGGCGGCAGGGCAGAGGGCGGCATGGCGGAGGTCTCCGGACGACGGGCGGTCAACGGCAGAGCGCGGCCGCGCCGATCAGCCCGGCGTCGGTGCCGAGTTCGGCGCGGCGCACGTCCAGGCCGCGGACGTACGAGAGGGCGGCGTAGCGGTCCAGGTGGCGGGCGAGCGGGGCGAACAGCACGTCCCCGGCGGTGGCGACGCCGCCGCCGATCACCACCCGGCCGAGGTCGACCAGGGCGGCCGTGGCGGCGATCCCGGCCGCCAGCGCCTGGGCGGCGCGGTCGAAGGAGGCCAGCGCGACCGGGTCGCCCGCCGCGGCCGAGGCGGCGACGGCGCGGGCGGTGCGGTCCTCGCCGGCCGGCCGCCAGCCCTCGGCGATCGCCCGCCGGGCGATCGCGGGGCCGCTGGCCAGGCCCTCCAGGCAGCCGCGCGAGCCGCACGGGCAGGGCTCGCCGTCCAGCTCGACGGTGATGTGGCCGAGGTGTCCGGCGTTGCCGCTGGGGCCCGGCCGGACGGCGCCGTCGAGCACCAGCCCGGCGCCGACGCCGGTGGACACGACCAGGCAGAGCGCGTTGTCGGCGCCCCGGGCCGCGCCCTGCCAGTGCTCGGCGGCGGCCATCGCCACGCCGTCCCCCGCCAGGTGCACCGGAAGGGCGGCCACCGCCGGGTGCGCGGCGACCTCGGCGACCAGCGGGAAGCCGCGCCAGCCGGGGATGTTGATCGGGCTGACGGTGCCGCCGGCGAGGTCGACCGGCCCGGCGCTGCCGATCCCGACGGCCGTCACGGCGGCCCAGTCGGCCGTCCCGGCGAGTTGGTCCAGCACCCGGTGCACGACCGCCAGCACGGCCGCGCCCGGCTCGCGGGCCGGGGTGGGCAGCTGGAGCCGGTGCAGCAGCCGGCCGTCGTCGTCGACCAGCGCACCGGCGATCTTGGTACCGCCGATGTCGATGGCGGCGAACAGGGCGGTTGCGGGCACGGTGGGCTCCGAGGACACGGCGGGCTCCAAGGGGTCGGTTCAACGGGTGGCAGGGGCGGCGCCCCGGTCACGGGGACCGGGGCGCCGCACAGCGTACGGGGAACGGCGGGTCAGCGGGCAGCGCTGAGCCGCAGGGTGACCAGCTCGAACGGCCGCAGCGCCAGCCGCACCGCGCCGTCCTCCACCGCGACCTCGCCCCGGGTGCCGTCCCAGGGCCGCTCCAGCAGATCGCAGGGGACGGCGCCGGCCAGCGGGAAGGACGTGGTCAGCCGGCCCCGGGCACGGCCGCCGCCCGCCTCGTAGACCCGGACGATCAGGTCGCCGCTGCGGTCGTCGGCCAGCTTGACCGCGCTGACCACCAGCGCCTCCTCGTCCACCTCGACCAGCGGCGCGACCAGCTCCGCGCTGCCGGTGACCCGCCGCTCGGGCAGGCCGATCCGGTAGCCCTCGCGGACGGCGTCGGCGATCGCCGCGCCCGGGACCAGGGCGTGCCGGAAGCGGTGCAGGCCCTGGTCGGTCTGCGGGTCGGGGAAGCGCGGGGCGCGCAGCAGCGAGAAGCGGACCGTGGTGGTGGTGCCGCCGTCGCCCTCGCGCACCGTGCGGGTGACGTCGTGGCCGTAGGTGGAGGCGGTGACCAGGGCGACGCCCCAGCCGGGCTCGTCGAGGTGGACGAAGCGGTGGTTGCAGGCCTCGAACTTGGCGGCGTCCCAGCTGGTGTTGGTGTGGGTGGGCCGGTAGAGGTGGCCGAACTGGGTCTCGGCGGCGTAGCGCTCGGTGTGGATGTCCAGCGGGAACGCGGCCTTGAGGAACTTCTCGGTCTCGTGCCAGTCGACCTCGGTGTCGATGTCGAGCCGCCGCTCGCCCACCCGCAGCGTCAGCGTCTGCACCACGGTGGAGGAGCCGAAGGAGCGGGCGATCCGCACCGAGGCCGCGTCCGGGGTGCGGTCGGCGGTCATCGAGTCGACGCCGGTCAGGTCGGTGACGGTGTTGCGGTAGAACTGGTCCACGTCCCAGGCGTCCCACATGTTGGGGAAGTCGGGGTGCAGCTGGAGCAGGTTGGCGCGGCTTCCGGGGGCGACGGTCTCCCGGCCGCTCGCGAGCTCGACCAGCGAGGTGACCAGGCCCTCGGCGTCCACCACGACCTCCAGCAGGCCGTTGCGCAGCGTGAAGCCGCCCTCCGGCCGCGCGACGGCCTCGCAGCCGGAACCGCTCGGGGCGGCCACCGAGGCCCCGCCCGCCGGGACGGCCGAGCGCGCGTGCGGCGCCGAGTTGAACACCAGCTCGCGCCCGCCCGAGGCCTCCCCGGCCAGCGCCCGCTGAGCGGCGCCGATCAGCCCCTCCAGCTCCTGCGCCAGCGCCGCGTACGTCGCCTCCGCCTCGCGGTGCACCCAGGCGATCGAGGAGCCGGGCAGGATGTCGTGGAACTGGTGCAGCAGCACGGTCTTCCAGATCCGGTCCAGCTGCTCGTACGGGTACTCCGCGCCGGTGCGCAACGCGGCCGTGGTGCACCAGAGTTCGGCCTCGCGCAGCAGGTTCTCGCTGCGCCGGTTGCCCTGCTTGGTCTTCGCCTGGCTGGTCAGGGTGGCCCGGTGCAGTTCCAGGTAGAGCTCGCCGACCCACACCGGCGGGTTCGGGTACTCCGCCTCGGCCTTGGCGAAGAACTCGGCGGGCTTCTCCCAGCGGACGGTGGCCGAGCCCTCCAGGTCCTTCATCCGGGCCGCCTTGGCGACCATCTCGCGCGTCGTCCCGCCGCCGCCGTCGCCCCAGCCGGTCGGGGCGAGCGAGTGCCGGGCGACCCCCTTGTCCTTGAAGTTCTTCGCGGCGTGGGCGATCTCGCTGCCCTTCATGGAGCAGTTGTAGGTGTCCACGGGCGGGAAGTGGGTGAAGATCCGGGTGCCGTCGATGCCCTCCCAGAGGAAGGTGTGGTGCGGGAACCGGTTGACCTGGCTCCACGAGATCTTCTGCGTCAGCAGCCACTTGGAGCCGGCGTTGCGGATGATCTGGGGCAGGCCGCCGGTGAAGCCGAAGGTGTCCGGCAGCCAGGCCTCGTGGTTCTCGACCCCGAACTCCTCCAGGAAGAACCGCTTGCCGTGGACGAACTGCCGGGCCATCGCCTCCGAGCTCGGCATGTTGGTGTCCGACTCGACCCACATGCCGCCGGCCGGGACGAAGCGCCCCTCGGCCACCGCCTTGCGCACCCGCGCGTACACCTCGGGGCGGTGCTCCTTGATCCAGGCGTACTGCTGCGCCTGGGACATGGTGTAGAGGAAGTCCGGCTCGTCCTCCAGCAGCGCGGTCATGTTGGCGGTGGTGCGGGCCACCTTGCGGACGGTCTCGCGCAGCGGCCAGAGCCAGGCGGAGTCGATGTGCGCGTGGCCGATCGCGCTGATCCGGTGCGCGGACGGCACGGCGGGCGCGGCCAGCACCCCGGCCAGCTCCGAACGGGCCGCCGCGGCCGTCCCGTTGACGTCCTGGAGGTCGATCGCGTCGAGCGCGCGCTCGACCGCGCGCAGGATCTCCCAACGGCGGGCGCCGTCCACCGGCAGCTCGGCCATCAGCTCGCCGAGCACCTCCAGGTCCAGCGACAGCTGCCAGACGGTGTCGTCGAAGACGGCGAGGTCCATCCGGGCCAGCTTGTACTGCGGGCGGTCGCCGGCCGTCTCCTTGTCGCCCAACTCGGTGGGCAGGAAGGGGTGGTAGTCCAGGATGACGGGGTTGGCGGCCGCCTCGACGTGCAGTTCCACCTGCTCGCCGCCGGCCGCCGGGGCGGCGATCCGCACCCACTGGTTGCGCGGGTTGAGGCCCTTCACCGGGCTGCCGTCCGGGCGGTAGACCAGACCCTCGCACTGGAAGCCGGGCATGTTGGCGTCGAAGCCGAGGTCGATCAGCGCCTCGACCGTCCGCCCGGCCCACTCCTTCGGCACGGTGCCGGTCACGGTCAGCCAGCTGGTGCTCCAGGGCGCGCCCCAGGCGTCGCCGACGGCGATCGGGACGCGGGGCGCGGCCAGGCCCTCGGCGACCGGGACGGGCTCGCCGGGGGCGGTCCAGACGGAGACCTCCAGCGGGACGGACTCGGGGTAGACCGCCGGGAGGATGCGCTCCTCCAGGACGCGCTTGAGGCGGGACTCGACGAGGGTGCGGTCATCGTGCATGTCGGCAGGCTCCGTTGCGTGCGGGGGGCGGTGCAGGGGGAACAGCGGTGTCTAGAGGGAACGTACGTCGTCGGGGTGGACCACCTCGGTGATGCCGCGCGCGGCCAGGTGCTCCCGGTCCTCGGCGCGTTCGGCGAGTACGGTGGTGGGGCGGGCGCCGTCCTCGGCGAGGCGCATGAAGGCCTCGTACACCGGGCCGCCGGGCCCGCAGACCGAGCGGTGCGGCGAGGTCGTCTCGTCGCCGGTGGCCACGACGACGGCGGTGGTGCGCGGCGTCGGCGGCCGCCAGGAACGGCGGGCCTCGGCGGCGGCCTCCGCGAGCCGGGCGCCGGCCGGCTTGACCTTCCGGTCGGTGGTCAACAGGCCGAGGCTGTACTCCAGTTCGGGGAAGTCGGCGAGCGAGCGGTCCACGTCGTGCGAGCACCACCAGGTGACGCCCCACACGTCCGGGCAGTCCAGCACGGCCTCCACGGTGGCGCCGGTGAACCGGGCCGCGTCCTCGGCGGTGATGTGCGGGGCGGGCGCGCCCACCTCCTGGAGCCAGACCGGGCGGGCCGGGTCGTCCGCCCAGGCCTTGGACAGCTCGACCAGGTAGGCGGCGTGCTGCGCGGTGGCGGTGGAGTGGGCGCCGTAGCGCTGGGCGGTGCCGTTGAACACCCAGGAGTGCACGGCCGTCGCGGCGCCGATCCGGGCCGAGTGCCAGGGAGTGAACGGGTGCTCGTCCAGGTACCAGGCGGCGTCGTAGGAGGCGTGCAGGTGCATCCGGCCCGGCGCGCCCTGCTCGCAGGCGGCGAGCATCCGGCGCAGCCAGGCCTCCGCCTCGGCGGGGGTGATCCGGTCCGGGTCGGGGTGCGGGGCGCCGGAGAACTGGTTGATCTCGTTGCCGAGCGTCATCCCGAGGAAGTTCGGCCGCTCGCGCAGCGCCCCGGCCAGGGTGCGCAGGTAGGCAGCCTGGCCGTCGAGGACCTCGGGGTCGGTGAAGATGTTCCGCCGGTGCCAGGTCTGGGTCCAGGACGGCAGGAAGTCGAAGCTCGACAGGTGGCCCTGGAGGCCGTCCACCGCGACGTCCAGCCCGCGCTCGCCGGCCGCGTCCACCAGGGCGGCGAGCTGCTCGACGGCGCGCGGGCGGATCAGGGTGCGGTTGGGCTGGAACAGCGGCCAGAGCGGGAAGACCCGGACGTGGTCCAGGCCGAGGGCGGCGATGGAGTCGAAGTCGGCGCGCACGGCGTCGAGGTCGAAGTCGAGCCAGTGGTGGAACCAGCCGGCGCTGGGGGTGTAGTTGACGCCGAAGCGGGGGGTGGTGGTCACGGGGAGAGCTTCCTCAACTGGTGTGGGGCGTACGGACGGTGGACCGTCCGTCGGGAAAAGGGCTCAGCCCTTGACGGCTCCCTCCTCGACGCCCTTGAAGAAGAAGCGCTGGCAGACGCCGAACACCACGACGATCGGCAGGAAGGCGATCATGGTGCCGGCCGCGATCAGCCGGGGGTTGGCGGAGAAGGTGCCGTTGAGGTACTGGAGCCCGACGGTGAGGGTGTACTTCTGCGGGTCGGTGAGCACGATCAGCGGCCACAGGAAGTCGTCCCAGGCACCGATGAAGGTGAAGATGACGATCACGCTGAGCATGCCGCGCACGTTCGGCAGGCCGATGTGCCACAGCCGCTGCCAGACGTTGGCGCCGTCGACCAGCGCGGCCTGGTCGAGCTCGACCGGCACGGCGGCGAAGGCGGTGCGCATCAGCAGCACGTTGAGCATGGCGATCGCCCCGGGCAGCGCCACGCCGGCCAGGCTGTCGGCCAGGCCGAGGCCGCGCACCAGCACGTACTGGGAGACGATGGTGACCTCGCCGGGCAGGATCAGGGTGGCGAGGAACAGGCCGAGGACGAGCTTGGCGCCGCGGAAGCGCAGCCGGGCGAGGGCGTAGCCGGCCAGGGTGCAGCCGACGACGTTGCCGGTGATGCAGACGGCGGCCACGATCAGCGAGTTGAGGGCGTACGTCCACACCGGGATGGTGTCGGCGACGGTGCCGTAGTTGCCGAGCGTGGGCTGGTCGGGCAGGAAGCTCGGGGTGCGGGTGTAGACGTCCTCGGTGGCGCCCTTGAGGGAGGTGGACAGCTGCCACAGGAACGGGCCGATGACCAGCAGGAGCACCA
>NZ_JAFLNG010000173.1 GCF_017427025.1 Streptomyces sp. FH025 | reverse complement strand
CCGTTGCCCCGTCCGCCATCTCGTACTCCCGAAGTCGACCGAAGAAAGTAGCCAACGCCCATTACTGCAAAGGTAGTTGGCATGATGTCAGGCAACTTCGGTGCGATGCGTCCGCCTCAGGTCCGGGGCATGTCCACCCTGGGTCCCATCTTCCCGCCTGTGGAACTCCACCTCAGGTCGAAGGCCGCCCCGACGGATCCCTGAGGCCTCGGCCGATCGGGCGACCAGCGACGTGGGACGTCAAGAAGGTGCCTCGCCGGTCGGGGATACCGCGAAGAAGTCGGGCCGGCCTCCTCCGGGCCCCGTGAAGCCGCCCTCGCCGCGTGCGCGCAGCCAATCCGTCCGAATCGATCAGTCGGCGACGACCCCCGTGTTCTGGCAGGCGGTCAACAGCCAGCGGCCGTCGTCCTGCTTGGTCATCACGTACAGCGGGGCGCCCTCGCTCTCGTCGTCCGGAGACAGGTATCGCTGACGAACCTTGACCGCCGCGACGTCGGAGCGGATGAAGAGCACGTGGACCACCTCGTAGCTGACCTCGCCGTCCCAGTTGGCCGCGGGCAGCACCTCGCGGGTGAACTTCGAGATCGCGTCGAGGCCGATGAGAACCTTGCCGTGGGCCGTCGTCCAGATCGCGTCGGGGTGGAAGAGGGCGAGGAATTCGTCGGGGTCCTTGTGCTGCTGGGAGTGTTCGACGGTGGCAACGACCTGCTTGACGGCTTCGATGTCGGCGGCATACGCCGTGGATTCCGTGTTCATGTGGACCATGGTGCTACCTCAAGCATGGTTGAGATCAAGAGAGCCGTCGCGCCGAGATGGAGTGGACCCGGCTCCGCCTCGCCGCAGGGGCCGATCGATCCTCTCGCGGCGCTGGTGCTGGTGAACGAGAAGGGCCCTGGCGGCGGTGCGGACGGCGACTACATTCTGACGGAACGTCAGTTCGACCGCGCCAAGCAGTTCATGTCCGTGATGAACGGCACCGACCAGCTCACGTTCCAGAACCTCCTGTCCGGCGCGAAGGCACCGGGCTGCGGCCCGGTCCGGACTTCGTCATCAGCCTCTGCCCCACGGACCCGCCCGCCTCAGGCTGCGGCTCCGAGTTCGACCTGACCTTCAGCGCCCTGGCGCCCGGAACCACCACACTGACGTGGTTGTTCGGCGAGGGAGGTTGCAGCGCCGGCGTACCGAAGTACGAGGGGGACCGGTGCGACATCTCCAAGAGCATCCAGGTCACCGTCCGCTGAACATCACGAGGAACCTCGATAGCCCTGGCCTCGGGGCTTCCCTTCTGGAAGGTGCTCGGCTTCCAGCGTAGGCGATCAGGGTCGGGTCGGGGGCGCCGGGGGCGTCGGGACCGGGCTTCCCCTCCCTCGGGTGGCCGCACTGCGCGATGAACGTCCTCCGCAGCCTCCAGCACCTGAGATGCACCATCCCGCCGCAGGCCGACGCCGGCTGGGCGGGCGACGCTGGCCTGCCGGCCGAGCCGGCGTCCGGTTGACGGTCAGCCGAGCGGGTGGCCCGGCAGGCCGCCCGCCGCGCTGACCAGGACTGGAAGGCCCAGCCTCGTAGCAGGGAGGAGACCGGTCCCGGCACGGCGTTGCCCGCACCGGGGCCGGACTCCTACCGTCGAAGCATCGACCGGCGGTGACGCCGAGTCCGACGATTCCCACCCCGTCGACGAGCCGATGCTCGGTCACACACCGGAGGTATGTCATGGGCGCGCAGACTTTGGACCGGAAGGTCGCCGTCATCACCGGCGCCTCGCAGGGCATCGGCGCGGGCCTGGTCGACGGTTACCGCAAGCTCGGCTACGCCGTGGTCGCCACCTCGCGCACGATCGCCCCCGCCGACGACGCGGGCGTGCTCACCGTCCAGGGCGACATCGCCGACCCGGCCACCGCGGAGCGGGTCATCGCCGCCGCCGTCGAGCGGTTCGGCCGCGTGGACACCCTGGTCAACAACGCCGGCGTGTTCGTCGCCAAGCCCTTCACCGACTACACCGCCGAGGACTACGCCACCGTCAGCGGGATCAACCTGACCGGCTTCTTCCGCCTCACCCAGCTGGCCGTCGGCCAGATGCTGGCCCAGGGCGGCGGACACATCGTCACCATCACCACCAGCCTGGTCGACAACGCCGACGCCAGGGTCCCCTCCGTGCTCGCCTCGCTGACCAAGGGCGGCCTGCAGTCCGCCACCAAGTCCCTCGCCATCGAGTACGCCACCCGCGGCATCCGTGCCAACGCGGTCTCGCCGGGCACCATCCGCACTCCGATGCACCCCGAGCAGACCCGCCAGTTCCTCGACGCCCTGCACCCGATGGGCCGGATGGGCGACATCGGCGACATCGTCGACGCGGTCCTCTACTTGGAGCGGGCGCCGTTCGTGACCGGCGAGATCCTGCACGTGGACGGTGGCATGAGCGCCGGCCACTGACCGCACCGACTCCGAAGGGGACCACCGACATGAACGTCGACACGACCGACGAGACCGTCCTGCGCGAGGTGCTCGACCGCTGGAAGGAGGGGGTCGACCGGCACCAGCCCGAACGGGTGGCAGCACTCTTCACCGAGGACGCGGTCTTCCAGGGCCTGCACCCGTACAGCGTCGGACGGCCGGGGGTGGCCGCGTACTACGCCGCGCAGCCCCTCGGCCTGACCGCCGCCTACCGGATCCTGACGACCAGCCGCCCGGCCCCCGACCTGGTCCTCGGATACCTCTCGGTGGACTTCTCGTTCACCGACCGCCCGACCCTGAGCGTCTACCTCGGCGTCCTGCTGAAGCGGAGCACGGACGGCTGGGCGATCGCGCACTACCAGGTCTCGCTGCTGCCGGACGAGAGTGGCGAACGGCGCTGAGCCGGCCTCAGCGCCGCCGGTGCGGGTCCCCGGCGGGCAGCCACGCCTCGGCCCCGCGCAGCCCGAGGCCCGCCGCGTCGACGCCCTCGCACAGGGCGTCGACCACGGCGAGCACGGCCGGGCGGACCTCGTCGGCCCGCCGGACCACCGACCAGGTCCAGTACGGCTGCGGCCCCGCCAACGGGCGCTGGACCAGATCGGGCGGCAAAGAAGCCCCCTGCCCCTTGGGGGAGTTGACGACCGGCCGGCCCAGGCGGCGGACGTGGTCGAAGAACGCCGGGCCGGTGACGCCGCCGTCGGACACGTGCTCCGCGAGGCTACCGGTGTCGCGGGCCAGCTCCTCGGCGTAGACGTTCCAGGACTCCCAGGACGTGACGTCGTCGTCGAGCAGCACCGCGGTCTCCCGCGCGCGGACCGGGCCGGTCGCCGGCCCCGCGGACACCGCGTACAGGCGGTCGGCGCCGCCGAGCCGGGCCACCAGGCCGAGCCGTTCCAGGTCCTCATCCCGGACCCAGCACACCGCCACGTCCAGGCTGCCGTCGGCGACCCGGGCCGCCTGGGCGTGCGAGGGCGCCACCCAGGCGTCGACCAGCACCCGGGCCACGGCGGAGGTCCGCGGGCCGAGGTCGGGCGGCAGCCAGTTGACGTAGCCCAGCCGTACCGGGTCCGAGCCGGACAGCCGCCCCGCCCGGCGCCGCAGGTCGTCGGCCCGGTCCAGCAGCGCCCGCACGTGCGGGAGCAGCGCCGTGCCGGCCGGAGTGAGCACGACCGAGCGCCGGTCGCGGTCGAACAGTCGCACCCCGAGATCGCGTTCGAGCGCCTTGATCTGCTGGGACAGCGACGGGCCTGCGATCAGCAGGCTTGCGGCGGCCCGGCCGAAGTTCAGCTCCTCGGCGACCGCGACGAAGTACCGCAGTTGGCGCAGCTCCACACCGCTCATGCTAGGGGCGCTGGGAGACTGCACCTATCAGCAGTGAGGACGCCGGTCGTGGCATCCGGTCCGGCGGCCGACGCACGATGACGACACGGCGGCGCACCCGCACACCGGCGGAGCGCCCGCGACATCCACCACGCACCGGCCGCTCGCCGGGCGTGCCCGAACGGAGTCCGACATGAGCCAGTCCCCGAACGAGTCCATGACCGGAGCCACGCCCGCCCCCCTGCACGAGTTCCTGGTCGAGATCACCACCACCGTGCCCGAGGGCACCCCCGCGGAGGAGGTCGACCGCCGCCGAGCCGCCGAGGCGGTGCGCGCCCGCGAACTGGCGGCCACCGGTCATCTCGCCCGGCTGTGGCGCCCGGTCGGCGAGCTGCGCAGCATCGGCGTCTGGCGGGCCGCCGACGAGGACGAGCTCCACGAGAAGGTGCTCGGCACCCTCCCGCTGCGGCCGTGGATGACCGTCACCGTGACCGCCTTGGAGTCCCACCCCAACGACCCGGCCCGGTCGTGACGGCCATGACGGACCTCGCGGACGCGCAGGCCTCGGCGAAGGGCGCGGCGCACCGCCTGTACCTCGGTACGGAGCGGACGGCGCGGCACGGCCTACCTGCCCGACGAACTCGGATAAGGAATGGCGCATGCATTCGATGATCGAGGCGCCGTACCGGGACACCGAAGAGCTGCTTGGCCTGGGCGAGCATACGGAGCTTGAGGAGATCGTCGGCGTACTGGGCGCGTAGGGGCAGGAGGCGTGCGAGTCGGGTCTCACGGTCCCGCAGGACGGCGGCGGCCAGGCGTGCGGTCGTGGCGGCCTGGTGGTGCTCACGGCGCAGTCGTCCTGCGAGGTCGGTGGCAGCTTGGGCTTGCCGGTCCAGCGCCAACAGCGAGGCCCTGGCCCGCTACCGCGAGATGGGTGAGGTCTGGGCCGAGTGGAACTGTTCGCCCGAGCCCGGCGACGGGGACGACTTCGCTCCGGTGGCGGCCACCCCCTGATCGCCGCACCATCTGATGGAGTGCCCCGGCCGACCTCCGGGGCACTCCGCCTCACCGAGGCCCGGACGGAACCGGAACGGTTGCTTTCGGCCAGATGTGACAGGCGCATGTACAGGCGTTCACGCCTTCGACATGCTGACGGCTCACCCTCTTCGAACCACCGACAGGAGCCACGTCATGCGTCGTCGTCGCCTCGCAGCCATCGGCACCGGAGCCGCCCTCCTCGTGGGCGCCGGAGTGATGACCGCCCCCGCCGCCTCGGCCTACTCCTACTGCACCACCACCCAGGGCGCCAACTGGGGCTCCGTCAGCTGCCAGACCACCGCCCCCAAGAACCACTGGCAGCTCGTGCTGGTCTGTGAGAACAACACCGTCAAGGGCATCAGGCAGACCATCTACGGATCCTGGCACCAGGGCGACGGCTCCGACACCCTCTACTGCTCCAACGGCTACGGCGTCGCCCTCGTGAACGTCAACAACGACAACTGACACCGGTTCGGGCTCCGTGAGGCGTCATACCCGGGTATCCAACAGCGAGTTGGCTCCCCGGTATGACGGCCGAGGCTCGCCTCCGCCCGTACCGTCGCCCGTGTTGAAGGCGAGACGGAACCGGACGAGGGGGAACGGCGATGAGCAGGCGAGGACGGGCCGTGGCGGCGCTACTGCTGGCAATGGCGACGGCGACGGCGACGTTGGGTGTGGTCGGCGCACCGGGCGCGGTGGCGGCGCCGGGGCGGGGCACCGAGCGGCAGGCCAGGGCCTGGCTGCCGCAGCCCACCGGGCCGTACCCGGTCGGTACGACGTCCCTGCAGCTCACGGACGACCGCCGGGACGACCCCTGGAAGCCCGGGCAGCACCGCAAGCTGATGATCAGCTTCTGGTACCCGACCACCCGGCCCGCCACCGGCGACGACCGCGCGCCGTACATGGTCCCCGCCGCCGCCGACCACTTCGGCAGCGCCGGGAGCGTCGGCCAGAGCGACTACGTCTTCGAGCCCGGCCGCACCGACTGGGCGGGCATCCGCACCCACGCCCGCACCGACGCGCCCGCCCTGACCGGCGGCGAACGGCCCGTCGTGCTGTACTCGGCGGGCTTCGGCGACCCGCGCACCTGGGGCACCGGCCTGGTGGAGGACCTCGCCTCACGCGGCTACACCGTCGTCACCGTCGACCACACCTACGACGCCTCCGAGGTCGCCTTCCCCGACGGGGACCTCGCCACCTCCGTCCTCCCCGCGCTGTGGGCCCAACCCGGCCTCGACGCAGGCGCCCTCCTGCGCAAGATGCTGCAGTCCCGGGTCGACGACACCCGCTTCGTCCTGGACCAGCTCGCCGGGCTGCGCCACGACAAGCGGCTGCCGGCCGGCCTCGCCGCCTCCCTCGACCTCGACCGGATCGGCATGGTCGGCCACTCCGGGGGCGGCTCCACGGCCCTGCAGACCATGCACGACGATCCGCGCCTCAAGGTCGGCGTCAATCTCGACGGCCAGCTGCACTTCCCCGGCCCGGACGGTCGCACCGGCGTCTTCCTGCCCAGCGTCGCCGAGGACGGCCTGACCCGGCCCTTCCTGCTCATGGGCACCCAGGACCCCGAATCCGGCAGCTACCACCGCCAGCCCGGCTGGGACGCCCTGTGGCAGCACAGCACCGGCTGGCACGCCGACGTCACCCTCACCGACTCCCGCCACGGCTCCTACACCGACGCGCAGTCCCTGCTGCCCCAGCTCGCCCGCCAGGGCGCGATCAGCGCGGAGCAACTGACCGACGACGTCGGCGACATCCGCCCGGACCGCGCGGTGTCGGCCACCCGCTCGTACGTCGCGTCGTTCTTCGACCGCTGGCTGCGCGGCCACGACGACCACCTCCTGGACGGCCCGTCACCGAGCTTCCCCGAGATGGTCTACGAGCGGTAGTGCGCAACCGGAGCCGCGTGTGACACGCGTGACGGGGCGTGCATCCTGCCGAGAAGGGCGGGCTCCGGCGTCGACCACCGCCATGTCGTACTGCTCCTACCACGACACGTCACGACCGCCGCGATCGCACGTCATCGCGCGCGACAAACCCGGCGACGTCGGCGGTCATCCCCTGGATACTGGTCGCCCATGGATGAGATCGAAGTCGTCGTCGCCCATTCCGAGCGCGCGACCCTGCGCGTCGGCGATGTGTTCCTGAAGGTGGACGTCGATCAGGCGCGCATCGACGTCGAGGTCGAGGCGATGTCCCTCGCGCCGGTCCCGACCCCGAAGGTCCTGTGGCGCAAGCCGCCCGTGCTCGCGATCGCCGCGCTCCCGGGGGCGACGCTCGGGCGCCTCGGAGGGCCGTCGACCGGGTCACCGGCGGCGTGGGCCGCGGCGGGCGCCGCCATCCGGAAGCTGCACGACGCGCCGCTGCCGCCCTGGCCCGGCCGGGCCGGCCGGAGCATCGTCGCGCTGGCGGCGGAACTCGACGACGAGTGCGAGGTGCTCGTGACGAACGGCGTCCTGCCCGCCGACCTGGTCACCCGCAACCGCCAGGTCGCCGAGGCCGCGCTCCGGCCGTGGACTCCGGCGTTCACGCACGGCGACCTCCAGATCGCGCACGTCTTCGTCGACGGCGGCGACGTCACCGGCATCATCGACTGGTCCGAGGCGGGCCAAGGTGATGCCCTGTACGACCTCGCCACCTTCACGCTCGGACACGAGGAGCACCTCGACGACGTCATCGCCGGCTACGGCACCGACATCGACATCGACCTCGACGTGATCCACGCGTGGTGGTCGTTGCGAAGCCTGCTGGCGGTTCGCTGGCTGATCGAGCACGGTTTCGACCCCTTCGCGCCGGGCTGTGAGGTCGACGTGCTGAGATCCCGGATGTGAGGCTGCGCGGGCCCGACTGCCGTGAGTCGTTCAACCCGTCGGCTGACCCCACCACCTGGTTGACTCTCGCCCACCGGCGGACGGAACGGAACGGGTCCTCGGCGGCTCACTCGGCCCTGCACACGTCGGGAGGAAGGAGGCGACCTGCGAAGAACACGGCTACCCGCGACGACGCCCACCGCACGGGGTGTCGCGACAGGGACCGCCTACGAAACGTCGGCTCCGTCGGCGTTCGGCCGGAGGCCCGTGGCGGATCGATGGCCGTTGTGCTGCACCGCCAGGTCGCGCAGGGCGTGGATGAACGTCGTGACGTGGGGCCGGTCGCCGCGGCTGATGGCGGCGACGCCGATGTGCCGGCTCGGCGCCGGCGACTTGATGGGGACGGTGCGCAAACCGGGGATCTCGGGGGCGAGCGCGATGGAGGAGATCAGTGAGATTCCCGCACCTGCGGCGACCAGTGAGCGGGCGAAGAAGTAGTCGGTGGTGGTCCCGCGAATTTCCGGATCAAAGCCGGCGCGCTCGGCGTAACGGCGCAGGTACGCCTCGGTCTTGAGGCATCCGAGCACCCAGGGTTCGGCTGCCAGCTCGGTGAGGTCGAGCGCGGCGCGGTCGGCGAGTCGGTGCCCTGGCGGCAGGACGACGTGCAGGGGGTCTTCCAGCAGCGGTGTCCACTCCAGGGCGGGGCCCGGGCCGGCGGGTAGCGGGCCGTCGAAGCCGTCACCCACAGTCTGAGGAGCACGAAGCCGCCATGCAGCACCGCACCATCGCCCACACCACCGTCAGTGCCATCGGTCTCGGCGCCATGCCGTTGTCCATCGAGCACCGCCCGGACGAGACGCAGGCCATCGCCACCGTCCACGCCGCCCTCGATGCCGGCGTCACGCGGCCCGCGGCCGTCCCAGCCGGCGCCCGCCGACCGCTACCGTCGACCGTGCAGCCACACATGAACGGAGTGAACTGATGATGAGTCCACAGGCGGAACCGGCTCCGGAGCCACCGGAGCAGCCGATCACCGTGAGCGTCACCGTCTCCGGGTTGAAGGCGCAGATCCTGCGGGATCTGGCCGCCGTGCTCGGCCGCACCCCGGAGGAGCTGGCAATCGAGCACGCCGCCGGCATCCGGCCGATCCCCACCGAGCCGCTGCCCCTGGTGGACTGGGCGCTGTTCGATGGCCCGCCGGACTTGGCCGCTGGCGCCGACGACTGGCTGCGCGAAGGCACCGGCCGGTGACCGGCACCGCCCCGCTGGGCGTAGCGGTCGCCGACACCTCGGTCCTGCTCGCCGCGTTCAACCGCAAGGACGACCTGCACACCCAGGGCGCCGACGCGCTCTCACTCACCCGGGTCCTGGTCGTCTCGCCGATGGTGATGACCGAGCTCGACCACCTCCTCACCCGCCGGGCCGGGGAAGCCGAGGCCATCAACGCCATCACCCGCATCGGCGCGCTCGCCGGGCAGGGATTCGTCGTCCTGCCACCGGCCGACCGGCGTCTGTACGCCGACGCCGAGCAACTGCTGCGCCAGTACCAGGGTCACGCCCTCGGCCTGGCCGACGTTGTTAACGCCGTGCTCGCCTGGCGGCTTCAGCGCCCGGCGATTCTCTCCTTCGACCACCACTACCGTGACGTCCTCCTCCCGAAGAAGGGACCGGCGATCGAGGTGTTCCCGGACATGGCCGACCGCTGACCTGGGTGCGGCCCGCTGAGCCGCCGCGACCGGCGGCTCAGCGGCACCCCGATCGGCGATCTCGCCGCCGTCGCCGAGGTGATCACCACCTGCCGCCGCCTGCCCCTGCGCACCAGCCCCGAGGCGATTCCCACCCTCGCTGCGGCGATCGCCTCAGCTGTTCTCTGACTCGCCCACTCCCGGGGCGGTGTTCCTGGAGACGCTGACGAGCAGCCATTACCTGGAGCAGCAGGGCGAGCTGGACGGCTATGGTCTGGACATCGCCGTCACCCGCTGACGGCAGGCCCCCCCCGTTGCCCGTCCGGTCGGCGGGTTGGCGGGGGCTTGATCGTTGGGGCAGTCTTCGGGTGCGGTCGGTGTCTTCCGTTCCCCGGGCGAAGAACTACGGGCGGCAGGTGCCGGTGGCGGTCCGGGACCGGATCGCGTCCTGTCCGGGCTACGCCGGTGAGTCGCAAACCTTGGTGAAGCGTGTGGAGGAGCGGCTTTGACGCGGAATCAGGGGTACGGCGAGCTCTGATCAGGCCGGCGCAGCAAGTTCGAGATCCGGCGCGGCCGATCGCGGTCCCTGTTGGCGGTTCCTCGCGTCCGTCGTCTGGAGCGCTTCATGGGTCGTCCGGTGGTCGGGTGTCAGCTGCCCTGGGTCAGGTCGCGGCGGTTGAAGCCCCGGATCCCGATGGCGGCGAAGGACAGGCCGAGTCCCGCGAGCAGTGCGCAGTGGATCCACTGGATGCCGTTCTTGAGCGGTTCGCCGCCCAGGTACCAGTGGAACGGGGACCAGTACTGGATCCAGTGCAGGCCGTTGATCTGGGGGAGGAACGAGTCGCACAGGTAGGCGACGACGGTCACGTAGGCGCCGCCCGCGATCGCGTGCATGCGGCGGCCGGTGTACGCGCCGATCCCGAAGGCGATCGAGGCGAAGCAGCAGCCGAAGAGCACCAGTTGGAAGGTCATGGCGGCCAGGTTCGCCGTGCTGAGCGCGGAGAACCGCGCAGGCACCCGGATGGCGAGTTCCACGAGCAGCAGCACCAGGCCGACCAGCGCGATCGAGGTCAGGACCGCGAGCCAGCGCGATAGAGCCAGCGTGACCCGGTGAACCGGGTGCGCCATGACCAGGTCCAGTGTCCCGGCCTCCTCGTCGCCGGCGATCGCCCTGGTTCCGGCCGCGATGGCGAAGACGGCCAGCAGGATCGGCACGAGCAGCCCGAAGACCGTCGAGCCGAAGTAGCCGGCCGCGGTGCCGTAGTCCTCCATGTGGAAGGCGTCGCGCATGGACTTCGGGAACGAGTTGATCGCGGTGGCCAGGCCCGAGTCGCCGCCCATGACCGGCCACATCGAGGAGTACATGGCCGCGACCGCGGTGATCGACAGCACCCAGCCCAGGAATCCGCGGCGGTTGTCCGTCAGGTGCTTGCGCACGACTGCGATGTTCACGACGCGACGCCCTTCGATCCGATCCCGTTGGAGCCGTGCTCGTAGCAGGTGAAGAAGATCTCCTCCAGCTCCGGCTCCTGAGCCAGCAGACTGGTCACCTCGAACCGGGCCGCGGTCTTCAGCAGGGCATCCGGACTCCCGGTCAGGATCGCGTGCAGAACGCTCCCGCCGTCCGGCGCGTCCGTGACGGAGACGTTCTGCAACTGCGGCAGTGCCTCGAACGTCTCGGCACTCACCCTGTCGCGGAAGGCGATCTCGATCGTGCGGTGCGCCGACTGGCGCAGCTTCTCCACGTCCGCGACGGTGACCAGCTCGCCCTCGCGGATGATGCCGACCCGTCGGCAGGTCTGCTGTACCTCGCTCATCACGTGCGAGGACATGAAGACGGTCTGCCCGTTGGCGCCGGCCTCCTGCACCATCTCGACGAACCGCTGCTGCAGGAACGGGTCCAGACCGCTGGTCGGCTCGTCGAGCACCAGCAGCTCCGGGGTGTGCATGAACGCCTGCACGACGCCGACCTTCTGCCGGTTGCCCTTCGACAGGGCGCTGATCCGGCGGTTCAGGTCCAGGTCGAGGCGCTCCGCCAGTTCGTTGATCCGCGCGGCCGGGACGCCGCCGCGCAGGTCGCCCAGGTAGGTCAGTGCCTCGCGGCCGGTCTGTCGGCCGTCGATGCGGAAGTCCCCGGCGAGATAGCCGATCCGGCCCCGCGTCCTCGCGTTGTCGCGTGGATCGGCGCCCAGGACCCGTAGCGTCCCGGACGTCGGCCGGATGAGGTCGAGCAGCAGGCGGATCAGTGTCGTCTTCCCGGCACCGTTGGGGCCGAGGAAACCGAACACCTCCCCGCGCTGCACGGTGAGGTCGAGGCCTACCAGGGCGGCCTTGCCGGTCCGGGCGTTCCCGTACCGCTTGACCAGCCCTATCGCCTCGACGGCGGCGTCGGTCATCGCTCTGCCCTTCTGCCCGTGTCCGTCACAGACCGTTGTCCCCTCTGAACTCTTCGATGAGATCCGGCACGCACTCGGCGACATGCTGGACGGTGAAGACTCGGCTCCCGTCTGCGGTGCGAGGCTCGTCGCGGTGGCGCTTCCGGTCGTTCAGGCGGCAAGGAAGTCGCAGGCCAGCTGGTGCTGCACACCGAGCAAGCGGAGTACGCGGGCGGGTTGCGCGGGGATGTGCTGCAGGCGCAGCTGTTTGCCCTCGGTGCGGGACAGCCGGTCCAGGCGCAGGAAGAGGTTCACCCCGGAGCTGTCGCAGAACTGAAGGTCGCTGAGGTCGAGTGCCAGCGCCTGGCCGGCGCCGTGGAGGGAGCGGACCAGGCGCGGGGCGATCCGGGCGGCCGTGTCGAGGTCGAGTTCACCGCTGACGCGCACGGTCGCCGTCGTCCCGGCGCGGGCCGTGGCAAGGCCGATCGGCGCGGCGTGGGTGTCGGCGT
>NZ_JAFLNG010000172.1 GCF_017427025.1 Streptomyces sp. FH025 | reverse complement strand
CCGCTGGAAGCGCCCCCCGGCGAGGTGGAAGCGCGCCCCGGCGAGGCCCCGGCCCGCCACGGCACCGTACGCGCGGACCTGGTCGACGGCCTGCGCTACATCCGGCGCCACCGGTTGATCGGCCCGCTGGTCGCCGCCGGGGCCGTCTGCGAGCTCGGGCTCACCGGCACCCTCAACGTCGGCATGGTGCTGCTCAACGCCGAACGCGGCTGGGGCGCGTCCGGCTACGGCTGGATCGTGAGCAGCTTCGGCGCCGGGGCCGCCGCCAGTGCCGCCCTGCTCGCCGTCGTCGGCCGACTGCCCCGGGCCGGCCTCACCATGACCGGGACCCTGCTGGCCGCCAGCGTGGGAGCGGCCGCCATGGCGCTGGTCCCGGCCCTGTGGGCGGCCGCGCTGCTGGCCGCACTGGTCGGACTGGCCGCCGGCGTCCTCGGCAGCCTGGGCAACGCCCTGATCCAGACCGCGGCCGACCCCGGCTACCTCGGCCGGGTCACCTCCGTCGTGATGCTCACCATGGTCGGCCTCGCGCCGCTCAGCTACCCGCTGGTCGGTGCCGCCATCGGCGCCTGGGGCGCCGCCCCGGTCTTCGTCGGCTGCGGCGTGTTCTCCTGCCTCGGCGCGCTCCCCGCTCTGGTCTCCAAGGCCGTGCGCCGGGCCGAACTTCCCGGGTGAAACCCGGCCAGAGGTTGACGTTCGGTTCCCACGTCGCAGCCAGGCCGGAGGACCTCGACCGCTCCGTCCAGGCCACCGGCCTCGGATTGGCCCGGGACGGCACCCCGCTCGGCCGCTAGCCTCAGGCGCACCACCAATCAACGGAGAACCCCGATGCACCCCGAACTCGCCGCCGACCTCGACCGGTTGCCCGCCCTCCTGGAGGAAACCCGGCAGCAGGCGCTGGCCTTCCTCGCGGGCCTCGACGACCGCCCGGTGATCCCGCCCCGGTCGGAGCCGCCGGCGGCGGAGCCGCTGCCCGAGCACGGCGGCGGCCTGCCGGCGGCGCTGACGGAGTTCGCCGAGCGCTGGCAACCGAGGCTGTCGGCCAGTGTCGGGCCGCGCTACTACGGCTTCGTCACCGGCGGCTCCACCCCCGCCGCGCTGGCGGGCGACTGGCTGACGGCGGCGGCCGACCAGAACTCCAACTCCTCGCTCGACCCGGCCGGTCAGCACCTGGAGCGGCAGACGGTCGGCTGGCTGCGCGAGCTGTTCGGGCTCTCCCCCGCGCACAGCGGCACCTTCGTGAGCGGCGCGACCATGTCCAACACCGTCGGCCTGGCGATCGCCCGCGAGTGGCTGGGTGAGCGGCTCGGCGTGGACGTGGCCGAGGACGGCGCCGCCGCGCTGGGCCGGGTGCGGGTGCTGTCCGGCAGCGCGCACTCCAGTGTCTCCAAGGCGCTGTCCGTCCTGGGCCTGGGCCGCCGGGCGCTGACCGTCGTCCCCGTCCTGCCCGGCCGCGAGGCGGTGGACGTGGCCGCGCTGGAGCGGGCGCTCGCCGAGGCCGAGGGCCCGTGCATCGTGGTGGCCAACGCCGGCACGGTGAACACCGTCGACTTCGACGACCTGCGCGCGATCGCCGACCTCCGCGAGCGGTACGGGTTCTGGCTGCACGTCGACGCCGCGTTCGGCGCCTTCGCCGCGCTGTCGCCCGAGCACGCCGACCTGGTGGCCGGACTGGACCGGGCCGACTCGGTCTGCGTCGACCTGCACAAGTGGCTCAACGTGCCCTACGACAGCGCCGTGCAGTTCACCCGCCGCCCCGACCTCCAGGCCCGGGTCTTCCGGAACGCCGCCGCCTACCTCGGCCCTCTCGGCGAGCACCCCGACCTGGTGCACCTCACCCCGGAGAACTCGCACCGGCTGCGCGCCCTCGCCGCCTGGTTCACCCTGCGCGCCTACGGGCGGGCTGGCCAGCGGGAGATCGTGGAGCGCTGCGTCGCCGGCGCCCGCGCGCTCGGCGAGGCCGTCACGGCGATCGACGGCCTGCGGCTGCTCGCCCCGGTCCGCCTCAACGTGGTCTGCTTCACCCTCGCCGCCGACCCCACCCCGGAGCGCCTCGCCGCCCTGGCGGCCGAGTAGACCCGTCTCTCGGATCCTCGCCGGGTCCGACGAGGATCCGAGAGACCGGCCCTGATCTCCGGCGCACTCCCTACGGGTGTGCCCCGTCCCCGTACGTCCCGCCGGCCGCGTCGGTCAGGCTCGCCATGAACTCCGCGTGCGCCAGGTTCATGAACTGCAACGCGCGCCAGCGGGACCGGTGGTCGGGGTGGTCGCGGAACCGGTCGGCGGTCACGCAGAGCCGCCCCCACCAGATCATCACGTCCTGGCGCAGCCGCTGGGTCTGCCCCGGCTGGTCGACCCGGCCCTCGACGACCACCTCCGACCAGGCGCCGAGCAGGTCCCCCAGCTGGACGCAGTCGTTGGCGGTGATGTCCGCGAGGCGCTCGGCGGCGAAGCGGGCGTCGCTGCCCTCGGGCTGCGCCTCGACGATCTCGGCGAGACGGGCGGCCAGGAAGTGCCGCAGTGGGGTGACGTCCTCGTAGTGCAAGTCGTCGGAGAACTCCAGCAGTTCCTTCGGCTGGTGGTCGGCGGCCATGGTGCGGTGCCCCCTCGGTTCGGAACGAGCGCTCGGTGACGGGTCGTCACTCCCCGTCCAGACTCAGACCCTAGCCCCCGACGGCGGCCGCCATCGGGATTTCCGCGGATCCCGACATTCGGCCCGAGCAGGGCAACACCCCTGCCCCATCTTGACCTTGGCGCGGTGTGAAGCCCGATGATGTCCCCATGACCGCAACCGCATTCGACCCGTACGCGCTGATCGCGCAGAGCCGCCTCGGCGTCCTCGCCACCATCAAGGCGGACGGACGGCCCCAACTCTCCCCCGTACTGTTCCACTTCGACCGCGAGGCGAACGTCATCCTGGTCTCCACCCAGGAAGGCCGGGCCAAGACCGCGAACCTGCGCCGGGACCCTCGGGTCAGCCTGGAGGTGACCGCGCCCGACGGGCGCCCCTGGGCCACCGCCGAGGGCACGGCCTCCCTCACCGGGCCGGGCCTCGACCCGAACGGGCCCGAGGTCGAGGCGCTGGTCGACTACTACCGGCGCGCCGGCGGCGAGCACCCGGACTGGGCGAAGTACCGCGAGGCGATGGTCTCCGACCGCCGGGTGCTCCTCACCATCACGGTCGACCACGTGTACGGCCCCCGGATCTGACCGGCTCCCGGCCGCCGCTCCCCGGAGGAGCGGCGGCCGGGACGTTCCAGGGACGACCGGCCGGTCAGCCCCTTCTCGCGACGACCACCGTGGCGTCCAGCTCCTCCTCCCGGCGCGCGTCGGCCGTCAGGCCCGCCGCCCGCGCCACTGCCAGCGCGTCCGCCGACTGCCGCTCGCTGGTCTCGAACAGCAGCGCCCCGCCTGCGGCCAGCCATCGCGGCGCCTCCGCCGCCACCCGGCGCAGGACGTCCAGTCCGTCCGCCCCGCCGTCCAGCGCGGGCCGCGCCTCGTGCAGCCGGGCCTCGGGCGGCAGCAGTTCGATGTCGCCGGTCGGCACGTACGGGACGTTGGCGATCAGCACGTCCACCCGCCCGCGCAGTTCGTCGGGCAGGGCGGCGAACAGGTCGCCCCGGAACACCCGCGCGCCCGTCCCGGCCAGATTGCGGCGGGCGCAGCGGACGGCGACCGGGTCCAGGTCGGCCGCGTACAGCTCGACCGGGTGCCCGGCGGTGGCCGCCACGGCGGCGCCGAGCGCGCCGCTGCCGCAGCACAGGTCGACCACCAGCTCGCCCGGGCGGCCGGTGAGCCGGGCGGCGGCCGAGGCGGCCAGGAACTCGCTGCGTCGGCGCGGGACGAACACGCCCGGGTCGACGGCGATCCGCAGCCCGGCGAACTCGGCCCAGCCGACGACGTGCTCCAGCGGCCGTCCCTCGGCGCGGGTGCGGACCATGGTGGCCAGCTCGGCGGTGGTGGTGGCGGCGGTGAGCAGGATCCGTGCCTCGTCCTCGGCGAACACGCAACCGGCGGCGCGCAGCCGGGAGACGACCGAGGAACGGAGAGCGGCGGAGGAGAAGAGCGGCAAAGGGAACCCCTTGGGGAGGTACGGGAGGAGAACGGAGGACTCCGTCAGGGCTCCCGCCAGGGCCGACGCCGCGTCGGTGCGCCCGCGCTACGCGCGCCGGGCGCCCGCACGGCCGCGCTCCGGGAGCACCCGCTCGGACATACCGGTAATGGGTCTCACCTCCCCGTGTCGCGTCGTATTCGGCGTCGGTCACCCTACCGCACCGCCACCGCCGGTGATCAAGCCGCTTTCCCGGCCCGGCTCAGCCGTGGAACTCGGCCGAGGGCTTCAGGTGACGAACTCGGCCGAGGAGCTCAGGCGAGGAAGTCGGCCACCAGCGCCGCGAACTCCTCCGGGGTGGTGACCGGCACGCCGAGCTCCTCCGCCTTGGCCCGCTTGGAACCCGCCTTCTCTCCGGCGACCAGCAGGGCGGTGCGCTTGGAGACCGAGGTGGAGGCCTTGCCGCCCGCCCGTTCGATCAGCTCGTTCATCGCGTTGCGGGAGAGTTCGGCGAGGGCTCCGGTCATGCTGCCGGTGACCACGACGCTCTGCCCGGCCAGCGGGCCGGACGGACCGGCTTCCTCGTCATCGATCGCGACGACGACGGCCGGCTCGGTCACCTCCGTCCCCACCCCCTGCTCGGCGAGCCTGTCCAGCAGCCCCGCCACCTCGGCGAGTTCGGCGACGATCACGGCCGCCTTCTCCGCCCCGATGCCGTCCACGCCCGCCAGCGCCGCCTCGTCCGCCGCCCGGATCGCGGCCATGCTGCCGAAGTGCGCGGCGATCCGGCGCGACATGGTCCGCCCGGTGCCCCGGATGCCGAGCGCGCAGAACACCCGGTTGAGCGGCCGCGCCCGGGCGGTCTCGATGGCGGCGAGCAGGTTGTCGGCGCTGGTTTCGCCCATCCGCTCCAGGGTGAGCAGCTGCTCGCGGGTGAGGGTGAACAGGTCGGCGAGGTCGGCGACCAGCCCGGTCTCCACCAGTTGCACGGCCCGGGTGCCGCCGAGGCCCTCGATGTCCAGCTGGTCGCGCCCGGCGGCGTAGATCACCGAGGCGACGGCCTGGCAGCCGCGGCCGCGCACGCAGCGCCAGCGCTGCTCGGAGGTGTCGATGGCGTCGCCGCAGCGGGGGCAGGCCTCGGGGAAGGCGATCGGCTGTTCGGCGCCGGTGCGCTCCTCGACCAGCGGCGCCTCCACCCGCGGGATCACGTCCCCGGCACGGTAGACGAACACCTGGTCGCCGATCATCAGGCCGCGGCGCTCGATGTCGGCGGGGTTGTGCAGCGTCGCGTAGGTGACGGTGACGCCGTCGATCACCACCGGCTCCAGCACCGCGCGGGGCGCGATGATGCCGGTTCGGCCGACGTTCCACTCCACCCCGAGCAGCCGGGTGACCTTGTGCTGGGCCTGGAGCTTGCGGGCCACCGCCCAGCGCGGCGCCCGGGAGCCGGAGCCGGCCTCCTCCTGGTCCGCCACCGCGTCCGCCTTGACCACCACGCCGTCGATCCCGAACGGCAGCGCGGCGCGCAGGGCGGCGATCTCCTCGATCCGCTGCTCCGCCTCGGCGAGCGTGGCGCAGCGGCGGGGCGCGGCCTGGGTGCTGGCGGCGGTGTTGGCGCCGAGCGCGGCCAGGCGGTCCAGCAGCTCGACGTGGTCGAGGCCGGGCAGGCCGTGGGCGTCGTAGGCGAAGAAGGTGAGCTCGACCCGGTAGGGGCGGTCCTTGGCGCGCAGGGTGCCGGCGGCGCCGCTGCGCGGGTGGGCGAAGGGGGTGGCGCCGTGCGCGGTGCGGGCGGCATTGGCCTGCTCGAACTGTTCGTGGGTCAGCAGCACCTCGCCGCGCAGCTCGACGTCGAGCGGTTCGGCGAGCCGCTCGGGCAGGCCGAGGACGGTTCCGGCGGCGTGGGTGATGTCCTCGCCCGCGAGGCCGTCGCCCCGGGTGAGCAGCCGGGTGAGCCGGCCGGCCCGGTAGCGGGCGGCGACGGCCAGGCCGTCCAGCTTGGGTTCGACGCACCAGGCGGCGACCGGGCGGCCGAGTCTGCGCTCCAACCCGGTGGCCCAGGAGTCGAGTTCAACGGCCGAGAAGACGTTGTCGAGCGACAGCATCGGCGCGCTGTGCGGGACGTCCCCGACGGCCGCGCCGCCGGCGACCTTGCCGGTGGGAGACTCGGGCAGCACCGCGTCCGGGTGCTCGCGCTCGTAGGCCTCGATCGCCCGGACGAGGGCGTCGTACTCGTCGTCCCCGAGCGGGGTGGAGCCGTCCGAGTAGTACGCGGTGGCGGCCCGTACGGCGGTGGCGACGGCGTCGGCGTAGGCCTGCGGGGAGGCGAGGGCGGGGGTGGCCGTGGCGGCTGCGTCCTTCATGCCGTCATCATGACCGGCCGCACTGACATTCGGCCCGAGTATCGAGCCTGCACCGACAGGGCCGCCTCCCGCACGCCGCGCTCGCTCATCCGAGCGATCCGATAGAGCCGGTGTCGGTATCTTGCGATAACCGGGCGTAGTCACAGCACATACCTGACGATATGACAAGAACAACCCGCGGTCCGTCACGGCTTCGTGCCCGAACGGCCCGACTCGTAACCACTGTGACGGCCCTCGGGCTGTTCGGCGCCGGACTCACCGCCCCGCTCGCCCAGGCCGTGGCTCCGGCCCGGAACCCGGTCTCGGCGGTTCCGGAGCGTGTCCGTGCGGGCGGCTCACCGCTGCTCCAGGAGACTTTCACCAACGCCACCGCGGACCCGCGCTTCGTCGCCGTCGGCGACGCCTGTCTGACCGGCGCGCCCGCCGCCACGCCCGGTCCGGGCGACCACCCTCTCGGCGGCTGCCCCCTCAACGAGATCGGCCCGGTGCCGCCGCTGGACTCCGCGCCGTTCGGCTACCTGCGGCTCACCGAATCGGGCAACGACGAGAGCGGCGCCGTCCTGTTCGACCAGGCCCTGCCGGCCGGCAACGGCCTGGACGTCACCTTCGACCAGTGGCAGTACGGCAGCACCACCCCCAACACCCCCGCCGACGGCATCTCCTTCTTCCTCGTCAACGGCGATGTCTCGCTCACCCACCCGGGTGCCTTCGGCGGCAGCCTCGGCTACGCCCAGAAGCTCCCGAACGACGATCCCAACCTCGCCTTCCTGCCCGGTGTCGACCGCGGTTACCTGGGTGTCGGCCTGGACGTCCTCGGCAACTACTTCGGCGACTGGGAGCACCGCGGCAACGGCTGCGCGACCCGCTCCCCCGCCGGTACGATCTTCCGCGTGCCCGCGCCCGGCGCCAACATGGTCACCGTTCGCGGCCCCGGTGACGGCACCGACGGCTACTGCTTCCTGACCGCGACGACCAGCAACTTCACCACCAGCGGCCCGTGGCCCTCGACCCTGCCGGGCAAACTCCAGGGCCCGCTCACCACGCTGCCGCCCGGTGTGACGCCGGAGCAGGCGCAGACCCTGCTGGAGCCCTCGCGCCGCCGGGTCGAGGTGCACCTGTCGCCCGCGCCCTCCCCGGTGCTGACGGTCAACGTCGACTTCAACGACGGCACCGGCCCGCACCAGGTGCTCCAGACGCCGGCGCCGCAGCCGGTGCCCGCCACCTACAAGTTCGGCTTCGCCGGCTCGACCGGCTCGTTCACCGACGTGCACCTGATCCGCAACGTCTCGCTCAGCACCGATGCGCCACTGCCCGCCCTGAACCTGGTCAAGCAGCCGCACGAGCCGCTGCCCGGGCTGCTGACGGTCGGCACGCCGGTGCCGTACGACTTCGTGGTGACCAACTCGGGCACCGTGCCGATCAACAACCTGGCCGTCGAGGACCCGAAGGTCGGTCCGGTCAGCTGCCCGGTCTCCACCCTGGCGCCCGGTGAGACGGTCACCTGTACGGCGACGTACCTGATCACCGCGGCCGACGCCGCCGCGGGCAACGTCACCAACACCGCCCAGGCCACCGGCACCGCCGACGGCAATCCGATCACCTCACCGCCGTCCACCGTCACCCTGCCGGTGGTGTCCCCGCCGGGCCTGACGATCGTCAAGCACGTCGACGCGCCCGAGCCGTTCGCGGTCGGCGACACCATCCCGTACAGCTACGTGGTCACCAACACCGGCGGGACCACGATCGACGCGCTCACCGTGACGGACGACAAGGCCACCGGCATCACCTGCGCCGCCACCGTGCTGGCGCCGGCCGGAAGCCCCGGGGACAGCACCATCTGCAAGGGCACCTACGTCGTCACCGCAGCCGACGCGCAGGCCGAGAAGGTCACCAACCACGCCCAGGCGCACGGGACTTCGAACGGCCAACCGGTCGACTCGCCGCCGACCGAGGCCACCGTGACGGTCATCGGCCCCGCCTCGATCGGTCTGACGAAGCAGGCCAGCACACCCGGTCCGGTGCACGTCGGGGACACGGTCAACTACACCTACACCGTCACCAACACCGGAACGGCGACCCTGACCGACGTCGCGGTCAACGACGACCACGTCACCCCGATCACCTGTGACAACACCACGCTGACCGCCGGCCAGGTCGCCACCTGCCACGGCAGCTACGTCGTCACCACGGCCGACCTGGACCTCGGGCACGTCACCAACACCGCCCTGGCGACGGCCACCGGCCCGCAGGGGCAGACCGTCGAGAGCCCGCCCGCGGAGGTGACGCTGCAGGTCATCGGCGTGGGCAAGCTGGAGCTGACGAAGCAGGCCGACACCCTCGGCCCGGTCCACGTCGGCGACACGGTCAACTACACCTACACCGTCACCAACACCGGAACCGCGCCCCTGACGAACATCGCCGTCACGGACGACCACGTCGCGTCGGTGACGTGTGCCCAGACGAGCCTCAACCCCGGCCAGAGCACCACCTGCCACGGCAGCTACGTCGTCACCGGTGCCGACCTGCAAGCCGGGCACGTCACCAACACCGCCCACGCCACCGGCACCGACCCCCAGGGTCAAACCGTCCAGAGCCCGCCCGCCGAGGTGACGCTGCCGGTCGCCGGTGTGGGCCTGCTGGAGCTGATCAAGCGGGTCGACACACCCGGCCCGGTCCACGTCGGCGACACGGTCAACTACACCTACACCGTGACCAACACCGGCACCGCGGCCCTGACCAACATCACGGTCACCGACGACCACGTCTCCCCGGTGACCTGCACCCAGACGAGCCTCACCCCCGGCCAGAGCACCACCTGCCACGGCAGCTACGTCGTCACCGGTGCCGACCTGCAAGCCGGGCACGTCACCAACACCGCGCACGCCACCGGCACCGACCCCCAGGGCCAGACCATCCAGAGCTCGCCCGAACAGGCCACGATCACCGTGATCGGCGTCGGCAAGCTGGAGCTGACCAAGCAGGCCGACACCCTCGGCCCGGTCCACGTCGGCGACACGGTCAACTACACCTACACCGTCACCAACACCGGCACCGCGCCGCTCACCAACGTCGCGGTCGCCGACGACCTCACCCCGGTGACCTGCGGCCAGACCACCCTCAACCCCGGCCAGAGCACCACCTGCCACGGCAGCTACGTCGTCACCCCAGCCGACCTCCAGGCCGGGCACGTCACCAACATCGCTGTGGCGACGGCGACCGGCCCGCAGGGGGAGACCGTCGAGAGCCCGCCCGCAGAGGTGACACTGGAGGTCATCGGCGTGGGCCTGCTGGAGCTGATCAAGCGGGTCGACACACCCGGCCCGGTGCACGTCGGGGACACGGTCAACTACACCTACACCGTCACCAACACCGGGACGGCGACCCTGACCAACATCACGGTCACCGACGACCACGTCACCTCGGTGACGTGTGCCCAGACGAGCCTCAACCCGGGACAGAGCACGACCTGCCACGGCAGCTACGTCGTCACCACGACCGACCTCCAGGCCGGGCACGTCACTAACACCGCGCGGGCCTCCGGCACCAACCCCCAAGGCCAGAGCATCCAGAGCTCGCCCGAACAGGCCACGATCACGGTGATCGGCGTGGGCGCGCTGGAACTGACGAAGCAACCCGACACGACCGGCCCGTTCCACGTCGGTGACACCGTCACCTACACCTATGCCGTCACCAACACCGGAACCGCGACCCTGACCAACATCGCCGTCACCGACGACCACGTCACCTCGGTCACCTGCGGCCAGACCACCCTCGACCCGGGGCAGAGCACCAGGTGCGACGGCAGCTACGTCGTCACCGCGGCCGACCTCCAGGCCGGGCACGTCACCAACACCGCCCACGCCACCGGTACCACCCACCAGGGCGAAACCGTCCAGAGCCCCCCGGCTCAGGCGACCGTCACCGTCATCGGCGTCGGCAGGCTGCAGGTCACGAAGCAACCCGACACACCCGGCCCGTTCCAGGTCGGTGACACGGTGAACTACACGTACACCGTCACCAACACCGGCACCGCGACCCTGACCAACATCGCCGTCACCGACGACCACGTCACCTCGGTCACCTGCGCCCCGACCACCCTCAACCCCGGCCAGAGCAGCACCTGCCACGGCAGCTACGTGATCACCGCGGCGGACGGCCAGGCCGGGCACGTCACCAACACCGCGCACGCCACCGGCACCGACCCCCAGGGCCAGACCGTGCAGAGCCCGCCCGCCCAAGCCACCGTCAACGTGGGCACCAATGTCCCCTCGCTGGCCCTGACCAAGCGGGCCGACGCGACCGGGGCGGTGCACCCCGGGGAGACGATCACCTACACGTACACCGTCACCAACACCGGGAACACCACCCTGACCTCCGTGACCGTCAACGACGACCGGGTCCAGCCGGTCACCTGCGACCGGACCACCCTGGAGCCGGGGCAGAGCACCACCTGCCACGGCACCTACGTCGTCACCGAGGCGGACGCCGAAGCGGGCAGCATCACCAACACCGCCCGGGCCACCGCCCGTGACCCGCAGGGTGAGTTGGTGGAGAGCCCGCCCGTCGAGGTCTGCGTGGCGGTCTCCCCCTGCCCGCCGAAGGACCACTGGAACAGGGGCGGCGGCAGGGGCTGCCCGAACCACCCGGGACACCCCGGCGGCTACCCCATCCCGCCGCAGGCGGACGTCCAGGACCTGTTGGCGGAGGTCGGCTCGCCGTCCCTCGCCGCCGGTGGGGCCGGTAGCGGGCTGATCGCCCTGAGCGGCCTGGTGCTCCGCCAGGTCCGGCGCCGCGCGGCCACCGCCCGCAACCAGACCGAGGAGAGCTGATCACACCGCTGCGCTGACGCACCGCTGCGCCGCCCCCGGCCCCCGCGACGACGGGTGCCGGGGGCGGCGTACGTCAGGCGGCCTGCGGGGCCGCCGGGGCGGTGCGGTACCCGTCGGAGCCGCCCGGCGGGACGAGGCAGGGCAGCAGCCAGTCCCACAGGGCGCCGACCCGTCGGGCGCGTTCCTCGGCGGGGCAGCCGTCGGCGAAGGCGACCTCCAGGCCGCAGGCCGCCGTCACCACCAGGGCCTCGGGGCCGAGTCCGCCCGCGCGGTCGTGCAGTTCGCCCTCCCGGCGGGCACCGGACAGCAGTTCCCGGACGACGCCGGCCCACACCCCGTGGAAGCCCCGTACGCCGTCGAGGGCGTTGGACCGCTGCGGCGGGTGGGACGGCTGTGACGGCGGTGATGACGTCTGCCAGTCGCCGCCGTCGCGGCCGAGCCGGAAGGCGGCCCGGATCACCGCGTCCGATTCCAGGGCGTCGACCAGCCAGTAGGCCGCGTCGATCAGCGCCTGCAAGGGTGAGGAGGAGACGAGCAGGGCGGCACAGGTGTCCTTCAGTGAGCGCTCGGCCTGTTCGAACACCGCGCCGGCCAGGGCCGCCTTGGACGCGAAGTGGAAGTACAGCGCACCCTTCGTCACTCCGGCACCCGCGGCGATCTCCCCGAGCGTGGCGCCGGCGTAGCCGTGGCGGTCGAAGAGCGCCGCTCCCACCTCCACCAGTCGCCCGCGCGTTCGTTCCGAGCGTTCCTGGACCACCCGTCCCCACCCCTCACAACGACCAGACACCCTCGTCAACCATGTCCAGTCAAAAACAGGACGCGCGGTTTGTCAATACAAAACCGAACGCGCCGTTTGTTTTGTTGGGGCCGATGCGTTCGAATGGTGGGCCGCCCCGGGAGCTCGCCGGCGCCTACGCCTACGGCCGCCCCGGCATGCCGAAGGCGGCGCCGGATCCGCACGGATCCCCGCCGCCTGTTCG
>NZ_JAFLNG010000171.1 GCF_017427025.1 Streptomyces sp. FH025 | reverse complement strand
CGGCACCACGTGGGGGCGGTGCCGCCGTGGACACGGTGGGGAGTGTGACATGTACCATGGCACACATCACATGACCTTGAGAAGCCTCCGGACTGTGCACGGTTTGCACGGAAAACGCGTGGAGGCCGTGGCGACTGATCGTCACCACGGCCTCCACATCGGTGATTTGAGGCACTCGTAAAGCTGCCACTCGCGGAGCGGCTGCTCGCGGAGCGACTACTTGCGGAGCAGCAGGATCACCCCGGCCGTCGCCAGGCCGACCAGCACGGCGGCCACTCCGTACGCCAGGCGGTGCGCCCGCAGCACCGGCAGGAAGCGGTCCACCGCGTAACGGCCCGGGCCGGTCAGCGCGAGGGCGGCGGCACCGGCGGTCAGCAGCAGCTCGTACTCGCTGCCCTTCGGGGCGAAGAACCCGCCGCCCCAGGTGACGGCGAGCGCGTTGACCATCGTGCCGACGATCGCGGCACCCGCGAGCGGGGTCAACAGGCCGACGGCCAGGCCGAGTCCGCCCAGGATCTCGGTGAGGCCGGCGACCACGGCCATGGCGTTGCCCGCCGGGTAGCCGCTCATGGTGAAGAACTGACCGGTGCCGTCGATCCCGCCACCGCCGAACCAGCCGAACAGCTTCTGGCTGCCGTGCGCGGCCATGGTCAGGCCGAGGGTCAGGCGCAGGAGCAGGAGTCCGGCGTCATAGGCGTGCGGGGAGGTGGTCGCGGGCCCGGAGGTGTTCCGGGCGGGGCGGACGGTGGGGTTGGTGGCGGCGGTCGTGCTCGGGCTGTTGCTCGGCATGCGCGTCTCCATCGATCGGTATCGGTCGTCGCAGGACAAGGGGTCGCAGGACAAGAGGGAGGGTGATGGCGCGGCCGGACATCATTGTTCAAATTTGAACCTGCCGCTCTTCGACCGTACCTCGGAGTTCGAATTTGAACAACTAACGGACCGTGAGATCGCGAGTGACTAGCGCCACCACCCAGGTCCGGGCAGGGTGGAGACATGACTCAACGCAGGCGACACCAACGGTCCGCGCAGCCCGGCACGCCCTACTCCGAGGCGCTGGCCGCCTTCGGCGAGAGGGTCCGGCTGATCACGCCCGACCAGTGGGACTCCCCCACCCCGTGCACCGACTGGTCGGTCCGCGACCTGGTCAACCACCTGGTCAACGAGCAGCTCTGGGTGCCCGAGCTGCTGATGGGGGCCACCATCGCCGAGGTCGGCGGCCGCTTCGACGGCGACCTGCTCGGCGACGACCCGGCCACCGCCTGGACGGAGGCCGCCGAGGCCGCCCGGCAGGCCTGGGCCGTCCCCGGCGCCACCGAGCTGACCGTCCACCTCTCCTACGGGGACACCTCCGGGCAGTACTACCTGGACCAGCTCACCACCGACCTGGTGATCCACAGCTGGGACCTCGCGGAGGGCATCGGGCGGCACACCCGGCTCCCGGAGGACCTGGTGGAGTTCGCGCTCGGCGAGTTCGCCGGCTACGGGGACCTCTCCGGCAGCGGGCTGTTCGACAAGCCGCTGCCGGTGAGCGCGGACGCCGACCCGCAGACCCGGCTGCTCGCCCTCACCGGGCGGCGCAGCGACGGCTGAGCCGAGGGTTTCAGGAAGCGGCGCCGGATACTGGAGGGTACGGGGGCGGATCACCCTGATCCCGTACGAGAGGCGGGCGCACCATGAGCCGCAGGCCGGACATCTTCGGCGAGTTCACCGCCGACCACCGGGCGGTCACCGAGCTGCTCGACCGGATCGAGGCCGCGCCGAGCGGCGCGGCCGAGCGCGGCGAGCTGGTGACCCGGCTGACCGACCTGCTGTTCACCCACTGCGCCGCCGAGGAGGAGCACCTCTTCCCGGTCGTCCAGCACGACGTGCCGGACGGCGGCGGACTGGTGTTCGGCAGCATCCACGACCACCTGGCCATCGGGCAGTACCTCGCCGACCTCCAGGGGGTCGGCCCGGCCGATCCGGCCTTCGACACCTTGCTGCGCGGCCTGGCCGACACCGTGCGGCGGCACCTGGCCGGGGAGGAGAAGGTGCTGTTCCCGGCCGCCCGCAAGGCGCTGCCCGCAGCGGAGCGTGCGGCGCTGGGCGAGCGGGTGCGGACGGAACGCGCGAAGCTCGGCGGTCCCGAGGGGATCAGCGGGCCCGAAGGGATCAGCGGGCCCGAGCAGCTCAGCGGGCCCGAGGAGATCAGCGGGCCGGAGGAGATCAGCGAGCCCGAAGGGATCAGCGAGTCCGAGCAGCTCGGCGGGCCGGAGGAGATCAGCGGCTGAGGGCCGGCCCTTCTCAGCCCTTCGGGCTGATCACCGCGAACCGCGCGCCCTCGCCGTCCAGCAGCCGGGCCACCCGGCCGTACGGGGAGTCGAAGGCCGGGCCGACCGCCGAGCCGCCCAGCTCCAGGGCCCGGGCCAGCGCCCGGTCGGTGTCCGGGACGGCGAAGGAGACCTCCCAGTGCGGCGGCATGCCCGCCGGGCCACCCGCCTGCTCCTTGGCCAGCGCCGCGACGCTGTGCCCCTCCGCCCGCAGCACCACCCGGTCGTGTTCCCAGCGGACCTCGAAGTGCTCGGGGTCGCGGCCGTCCCAGCGGAACACCGCGCCGTAGAACAGCGCGGCCGCGAACGGGTCCGGGGTGCGCAGCTCGATCCAGACCGGCGCGCCCGGCAGGTCCAGCCTCCGGGCCCGGCCCAGCGGGCCCTCCCAGATGCCGAAGACCGCCCCGGCCGGGTCCGCCGCGAAGGCCACCCGCCCGGCGTCGAAGGCGAGCGGGCCGACCGCGAGGGTCGCGCCGCGCTCACGCACCGCGTCGGCCGCGGCGTCGACGCTCTCCGTCCCGAAGTAGCTGGTCCACGCGGGCGGCACGGCCCCGATGCCCGCGACCCCCAGCCCGGCCACCGCCTCCCCGCCGGTCACCGCGTGCACGTACGGACCGAAGCGGTCCGGCCCCGGCTCGAACTCCCAGCCGAGCAGCGGCCCGTAGAACCCCCTGGCGACCTCCAGGTCCCGGGCCATCAGGCTCACCCAGCACGGAACGGCCGCCACACAGCGCGCCCCGGTGGTCGTCTCGCCGCTGACCATCGCGAACCTCCTCACCCGCCCGGCCGCCGGGCTCCTCCCGACTCCCACGGCCCACCGGCCGCCCGGGACGCCCACAGCCTAGGCCGAAGGGCGTACCGCCCCGGCGGAGGCATGGCCGGGCTCAGCGCACCCAGTTCTTGAGCGGCTCCGTGTCGAGCGAGATGCCGACCGGGTCGGGGAGGTGGACGGTCTTGCCGAAGGGGAGGATCTGCACGGTCTCGTAGCGGACGCCGTCGGGCTGGCTGTGGACGATGACCTCGGCGGAGTCCCGGTCGATCAGCAGGTAGACCGGGATGCCCGTCTCGGCGTAGGCGCGGGGCTTCTCTACGCGGTCGCGGCGGTCGGTATCAGAGTCGTAAGAGGTGACCTCCGCGACCATCAGCACCTCGCCGGCGGGCGCCCAATCCCCATAGCCGACGAAGGCGTCAGCATCCGCGAGCGTGCCGTCCGGCCGGGCGTGCCCGCCTCGGTACCCCTGAAGCCTCAGTCCTTGATCATGCAGATAAAGCTCCGGCCGGACCTGAATGCAGATTCGGTTGAGCCACTGGACGATGCGGCCATGGTCTCCGTCCGGCACGGGCTTGATCCCCAACTTCCCGTTGATGAACTCCAGCCGGATGCCCTCGACGGTCCGACCCATGTGACGGGCGAACTCCTCGAACTGCTCAGGCAGCATCTGTGGGCGCTCGGAAATCGCAGTCACGGGCCCTCCTCCTTCGCCTAGGCACCCCCCGGAGCAACGAGCACACCGGCGAGTGGTTACGGGGCGTCTGGCTTTGACGATAGCCGACCCCATCCACCCATAAAGGTGTGTGACGCAGGTCACGTTCAGGGCGGAAATTCCGGGGACGGATTCCCCGTTTCCGAGTACGTTGGTCGAAGCGGGGAGAAGTTCCCCGGTAATCTGAAGGAGCAGTCGTCGTGACCACCGTCGCCGTCGAGTCGGCCCGGACCGGAGAGTGCGTGCGTGCGCCGAAGTTGCGCGCGGATGCGAGCCGGAACCGGGAGCGGATCGTGCTGGCGGCCCGGGACGCGTTCGTCGAGCACGGCGCGGATGTGCCGCTGGACGAGATCGCGAAGCGGGCGGGGGTCGGCAATGCCACGCTGTACCGGAACTTCCCGGACCGGGTGGCGCTGATCCGCGAGGTGGCGCTGCTCGCCAAGAACCGTATCCTGGCCCTCGCCGAGACGGCGACGGCCGAGGCCGACGCGGTCGGCGGCACCGGCCCGTTCGAGGCTCTGCAACGGTTCGCGCACGCGGCCGTCGAGGAGAAGGTCGGCGGGCTCAGCGCCGTCTTCACCAGTGTCCTCGACCCCGACGACCCTGAGTTGACCGAGATCCGAGTGCGCCTGCAGACCGCCGTGAGCGGGCTGATGGAGCGCGCCCGGACGGCGGGCGAACTGCGGCCCGACGTCGACCACGGTGACCTGTTCATCGCGATCAGCCAACTGACCCGGCCGCTGCCGGGCACCTCCTGCCAGCTGATCGAGGACTTCGGCCACCGGCACCTGCAACTGTTCCTGGACGGCCTGCGCACGCCGGCCCGTTCGGCGCTGCCCGGCCGGGCCGCGACCTTCGAGGACATCCGCTCCCGGGACTGACCGACCACCTGGACCCACCACCACTGATCCGACCCACCAGCCTCCATCCACCGCGCCGCTGACCGGCACCGCCGCCGGACGCCCGCGCGCGCCCTCGCACCCGTACGGCGACCTGCCGTTCCCGTACGGCAGTTGACCGTTCCTCGCGCACCACGCACCGTGAAGTGAGTACCTCCATGCCTGAAACCGACGCCCGACCGGCGACGCTGCCCGATCCCCGGCGCTGGAAGGCGCTGATCTTCATCGGCCTCGCCCAGCTGATGGTCGTCCTCGACGCCACCATCGTGAACATCGCCCTGCCGTCCGCGCAGACGGACCTGGGCATCTCCGACGGCAACCGCCAGTGGGTGATCACCGCCTACGCGCTGGCCTTCGGCGGCCTGCTGCTGTTCGGCGGCCGGATCGCGGACCTGTGGGGCCGCAAGCGCACCTTCATCGTCGGCCTGACCGGCTTCGCGCTCGCCTCCGCGCTCGGCGGCGCCGCGGCCAACACCGCGATGCTGCTCGGCGCCCGCGCGCTGCAGGGCGTGTTCGGCGCGCTGCTCGCGCCGGCCGCGCTGTCGCTGCTGGCGGTGACCTTCACCGAGGCCAGGGAGCGCGCCAAGGCCTTCGGCATCTACGGCGCGATCGCGGGTGGCGGTGGCGCCATCGGCCTGATCCTCGGCGGCCTGCTGACCGAGTACATGAACTGGCGCTGGACCTTCTTCGTCAACATCCCGTTCGCCATCGTGGCCGCCGTCGGCGCCGTCCTGGTGATCCGCGAGCCCGCCGAGGGCCGCAACCGCAACAAGCTGGACGTTCCCGGCGTGCTGCTGGTGACCACCGGCCTGGTCTCGCTGGTGTACGGCTTCACCCGCGCCGAGTCCAACGGCTGGACGGCCGGCAGCACCCTGGGGCTGTTCGCCGCGGCCGTCGTGCTGCTGACCGCGTTCGTGCTGGTCGAGCTGAAGGTCAAGGCCCCGCTGCTGCCGCTGCGCGTGGTGCTGGACCGCAACCGCGGCGGGGTGTACCTGTCGCTGGGCATGGCCGTGATCGGCATGTTCGGTCTGTTCCTGTTCCTGACCTACTACCTGCAGATCGTGCTCGGCTACAGCCCGGTGCTGACCGGTGTGGCCTTCCTGCCGATGGTGGCGGGCATGATCACCGGCTCGACCCAGATCGGCGCCCGACTGATGACCCGCGTCCCGGCGCGCTACCTGATGGCGCCCGGCTTCCTGGTCGCCTCGGTCGGGATGTTCCTGCTGACCCACATCGGCCTGGACACCTCGTACCCGGCGCTGATCCTGCCCGGCCTGGTCCTGATGGGCCTCGGCATGGGCACCGCGTTCATGCCGGCCATGAGCCTCGCCACGCACGGCGTCCAGCCGCGCGACGCGGGCGTGGCCTCCGCGATGGTCAACACCTCGCAGCAGGTCGGCGGCGCCATCGGCACCGCGCTGCTGAACACCATCGCGGCCAGCGCCACCACCAGCTGGCTGACCGCGCACGCTGCTGCCGCCACCTCCCCGGCGGCCGCCAAGGCCGTGCAGTTCCAGGGCATGGTGCACGGCTTCACCACCGCGATCTGGGTCTCCTTCGGGATCCTGGTGGCGGCCGCCGCGGTCGCCTTCACCTTCATCAACGCCGGGCGGCCCGGCGCGGCCGGCTCGGGCGAGGGCGCGGGTTCGGCGGAGAGCAACGAGGTGCCGGTGCTGGTGCACTGATCCTCTCGGGGCACCGCTCCCCTCGGAGCAAACTCGGGTGCGTACGCGGCCCGTCCGGTGTCTTCCACGGCACCGGGCGGGCCGCTCGCGTTCTCCACCCCGTCGAGACCCCCGTCGAGACCCCCGTCGAGGCCCCCGGGTAGAAGTGGGGATCATTCCCCGATTATGGTGGCCCCAGTGCGAATCGGGGAACTATCCCCGTTTCCTTCGGACTGAGGTGCGTGCACATGACCCGGAATCAGAGCCCAGGGCGGGGGCGGCGGGCCGCCGACTGGGCGGACGGCCGGCTGGGGATCTACTCCCTGGCCAGGGCCAACCTGCGGAAGATCTTCCCGGACCACTGGTCCTTCATGCTGGGCGAGATCTGCCTCTACACCTTCCTGATCATCATCCTGACCGGCGTCTGGCTGACCCTGTTCTTCAAACCGAGCATGGGCGAAGTGGTCTACGACGGCAGCTTCGTCCCGCTCAGGGGCATCTCGATGTCGGAGGCCTACGCCTCCACCGTGGACATCAGCTTCGAGGTGCGCGGCGGGCTGCTGATCCGGCAGATCCACCACTGGGCGGCGATCGTCTTCGTCGCGGCCATGTTCGTGCACATGATGCGGGTGTTCTTCACCGGCGCGTTCCGCAAGCCGCGCGAGGTCAACTGGGTCTTCGGCTTCCTGCTGCTGTTCCTCGGCATGCTGGACGGCTTCTTCGGCTACTCGCTCCCCGACGACCTGCTCTCCGGCACCGGCATCCGGTTCATCGAGGGCGTGGTGCTGGCCGTCCCGCTGGTCGGCACGTACATCCAGATGTTCCTGTTCGGCGGGGAGTTCCCCGGGCACGACATCATCCCGCGGTTCTTCACCATCCACGTGCTGCTGATCCCGGGCATCATGCTCGGCCTGCTGGTGGCGCACCTGATCCTGGTCTTCTACCACAAGCACACCCAGTGGGCGGGCCCCGGCAGGACCGAGAGGAACGTCGTCGGCATGCCGCTGATGCCGGTCTACCTGGCCAAGGCCGGCGGGTTCTTCTTCCTGGTGTTCGGGATCATCGCGCTGATGTCCGCGGTCGCCACCGTCAACCCGATCTGGGCGTACGGACCGTACCGGCCGGACCAGGTCTCCACCGACGCCCAGCCGGACTGGTACATGGGCTTCGCGGAGGGCCTGATCCGGGTGATGCCCGGCTGGGAGATCGGCCTGTGGGGGCACACCCTCAACCTCGGCGTGCTGATCCCGTTCGCGCTGTTCCCGCTGATCCTGGGCGCCATCGCGGTCTACCCGTTCATCGAGGCCTGGGTGACCGACGACGGCCGGGAGCACCACCTGCTCGACCGGCCGCGCAACGCGCCCGTCCGCACCGCGCTGGGCGCGGCCTGGATCAGCGTCTACCTGGTGATGCTCGCGGGCGGCGGCAACGACCTCATCGCCACCCATCTGCACCTGTCGCTCAACGCGATCACCTACGCGGTGCGGATCGGCTTCTTCGTCGTCCCGGTGGCCGTCTTCCTCCTCACCAAGCGCTGGTGCCTCGGCCTTCAGCGCCGGGACCGCGACAAGGTGCTGCACGGACGGGAGACGGGCGTCATCAGGCGGCTGCCGCACGGCGAGTTCACCGAGGTGCACGCCGGGCTCACGCCCGCCGAACTGCACCGGCTCACCGCACACGAGCAGCCCCGCCCCCTCGAACCGCCGACCGCGGTGGACGAGAATGGAGTCGCCCACCCGGCGGGCGCGCTCACCCGGGCCCGTGCGAGGCTGTCCCGCGGGTTCCACGGCGAACACGCCCGGATCGCCAAACCCACCGCCGAGGAGTACCGCGAGATCGCCGAGGGCCACGGGCACTGACCCGCCCCCGCACCCATCCCCCGCCACCAGAGGGAGGACAACGTGCACGACCGAACCGACCAGCTCGCCGACAGCAGGTACCTCCTGCTGACCACCTTCGGCGACGACGGCAGCCGGCAGGACTCGCAGCTCTGGGTGGTGGCCGATGGTCCCGCACTCGGTGTGTGGGCCCCCGCCCACTCCGGCGAGGCCGAACGGATCCGGCGCCGCCCCCGGGTGCTGATCGGCCCCTGTGACGCCCACGGACGCCCGACCGGCCGCCAACTCCCGGCCCGCGCACGGCTCTGCGACGCCGAGGCGACGGCGCGCTACCGCACCTCGCTGATCAACAAGTACGGCCTGACGGCACTGATCGCGCTGGCCCGCAGCCGCTTCCGGGTGGGGCTGGCCGGGACGGTCGGGATCCGGATCACGCTGAACGAACTGGAGCAGCGGCTGGTCGGGCCGGAGTGGCGGCCGCCGGCCACGTACTGCGTCAACTGAGGGCCGCACGACGGTCAACTGGCGCCCGTAAGAAGCCAGATGAGCCCGCCGAGTGCCGGGGCCCGGGGACGGGGGCCCGGCACTCGGCGTTTCCTCCGGTCACGTCGGTCTCGCCGGTCACGTCGGCGGGTCGTTCACGTCAGCGGGTGGGTCGGAACCGGGCTGACCTCCTGGATCTCCCCGTGGGCCTTGGTGAGCAGCTGCGAGGCGAGGTCGTTGAGCGCTCGGGCTCCCGCGATCTCCTCGCCGACCCTCAGCTGTTCGGGGTCGGAGGGGTGGCGGCTGCTGTAGCCGTGGGCACGCAGTTCGCTCCCGTCACTCAGCCGGAGCAGGGCGGCGGCGGTCGTCCGCGGGCCGACCTCGCGGAACTCCATCTCGATGTGCCAACCGACCAGAGTCTGCATGGCGGATCACCTCCATCGGTTACCCCTCCAGAGTGCGCCGCACCCAGCGTGAACACCAGGCCAGCCGGAGGCGGCCGACACGGGAGGAATACCCCGCTGGGCATCACGGTTGTGGCAGGCACATGGCCTGTACCGCCGCCCTCGGAAGGGAAGGATTCGCGAGATGAGCAACACGGTCGAGCTGACCAAGGAGAACTTCGACGAGATCGTCCCGGGCCCGGAGGGCAAGGACTTCGTCTTCATCGACTTCTGGGCCGGGTGGTGCGGGCCGTGCCGCCAGTTCTCCCCGGTGTACGAGAAGGCCGCCGAGCGGCACACCGACCTCGTCTTCGCCAAGGTCGACACCGAGGCGCAGCAGGAGCTGGCCGCCGCGTTCGGCATCCAGTCGATCCCGACGCTGGCGATCATCCGCGAGGGCGTCCTCGTCTTCTCGCAGGCCGGCGCGCTCCCCGAGCACGTGTTCGAGGACCTGATCGGGCAGGCCCGCGGGCTGGACATGACCGAGGTGAAGCGCAAGGTGGCGGAGGAGCAGGCGGCCGCCGGCCAGGCCTGACCCGTACGGGCGCCGCAGACCCGGGGAGCGATGGCTCCCCGGGTCTTCGCCGCGCCGTCGTCACGGCGGGTCCTCGCCCCAGGCGGCGAGCCGGGCCGCGAGCGCCCGCACCTCGGCCCGCAGCTCGGCGGGCTCGCGAACGGTGAACGGCCACCCCAGGCCGGCCAGCAGCACCGCGACGCCGTCCAGGTTCTGCGCCCGGGCCCGCAGCAGAACCCGGTCCCCGGCGAGTTCGGTGAGGGTGCCGACGGCGGGCGGCAGGCGGCGCCGGGCCTCGGCCAGGGTGGTGTGCAGCTCCACCTCCACCCGGTGCCGCCAGGGCGCCCCGGCCAGGGACTCCACCACCCGCTGCACCGGGTCGAAGTCCTCGGGCGGCTCGAACTCCGCCTCGCCCGGTTCGACCCGCTCGATCCGGTCCAGCCGGAAGGTGCGCGGCTCGCCGCTGCGGTGGTCGAGCCCGGTGGTGTACCAGCGGCCGGAGTGGAAGACCAGGCCGTACGGGTCGAACTCGCGCTCGCTGCGCCGGTCCTCGCGGTCCCGGTAGGCGAGCCGCACCCGGCGCCGGCGGCGGGCCGCCTCGGCCAGGGTGAACAGCGCGGCTGCGGCGGGGCTGGGGCCGGAGGCGGGCGAGGCGGTCAGGCCCAGCGTCTGCTCGACGGCGGCGGTCCGCTCGCGCAGCGCGGGCGGCAGCACCCGCTGGATCTTGGCGAGCGCGCTCTCGGCGGCCCGCTCCCCCACCGACAGGCCCGAGCTGCGGCCGGCCAGCAGCCCGAGGACGACCGAGGCGGCCTCGTCCGGGTTGAGCATCAGCGGCGGCAGCCGGTAGCCGGGCAGCAGGCGGTAGCCGCCGTAGCGACCGCGCTCCGCCCGGACGGGGATACCGAGTTCGGCCAGGCGCGCGGCGTAGCGGCGCACGGTGCGCTCGTCCACATCGAGCCGGGCGGCCAGCTCGGCGCCGGTCAGGCCGGGGCGGTCCTGGAGCAGCTCCAGCAGGGCGAGCACACGGCTGACCGGGTGTTCCATCGCGGGCGCCGCCTCCTGGTCGGGAAATCCGGGTGAATCCTGTCCGGATTCGATCCTAGAGTCCGGGGTGACGGGGGTCCGACCACGGAAGGAGCGATCCATCATGAGCACGTTCGTACTGGTTCCCGGGTTCTGGCTCGGCGCCTGGGCCTGGGACGAGGTGGCCGCGCCGCTGCGCGCGGCCGGGCACGAGGTCCATCCGGTGAGCCTGCCGGGGCTGGCCGAACGGGCCGGCGAGGTGGGCGAGTTCGGGCTGGAGGAGCACATCGCCGACCTGGCCGGTCGGCTGGTGCGCGAGGACCTGTGGGACGTCGTGCTGGTCGCGCACAGCGGCGCCTGCGCCCCGGTGGACGGGGTCGCCGACCGGTTGCCCGAGCGGATCCGCCGGGTCGTCTACCTGGACAGCGGCCCGATGCGCGACGGCACCTCGGTGTACGACCTGTGGCAGCCCGACTTCCGGGCGGCGGCCGACACCTCGGAGGTCGACGGCCGCTTCCCGACGCCGCCCTGGGAGTTCCTGGCCTCCCACGGCTCCAGTCTGGAGGGCCTGGACGAGGCCGCGCTGGAGCGGATCCGCGCCCGGCTCACCCCGCACCCGGTCGGGGCGTACCGCGACCGGCTGCGGCTGACCGGCGCCGGGGCCGCGCTGCCGCACGCGCTGGTGTCCTGCTCCTTCCCGCTCGACCGCGTGAAGGCGATGATCGCGGCCGGCCACCCGTTCTTCGCCGGGATGGCCGGGCCCGACTGGGAGCTGCGCGAACTGCCCACCGGGCACTGGCCGATGTTCTCCCGCCCGGCCGACACGGCGGAGGTGCTGGCGGAGATCGCGGCGATCTGATCACGTTCGCGTGTTCACCCGCGCGGAGCAGGCTCGACGGCGCAGGATGGGGGCGCACGCCGTGCCCGGGTGCGCGGAGTGGCCGCCGGAGGCGGTCCGGGTCAGGCTCGGGTACGGGACCGACATCGGCCGCGGCACCCGCCGCACGCGCGGGGCGGCCAGTGAGACCACGGAGGACGGGCATGACCAGCAGCACCGCCGAGGAGTACGACGTCATCGTCCTGGGAGCCGGGCCGACCGGCGAGAACGTGGCGGACCGGACGGTCGCCGCCGGGCTGCGCACGGTGATCGTGGAGTCCGAACTGGTCGGCGGCGAGTGCTCGTACTGGGCCTGCATGCCGAGCAAGGCACTGCTGCGCCCGGTGGCCGCGCTGAACGACGCCCGCGCGGTGGGCGGCGCCCGGGAGGCGGTGGACGGCGGACGGCTGGACGCGGCCGCGGTGCTGGCCCGGCGGAACTCCTTCACCTCGAACTGGAAGGACGACGGCCAGGTGCAGTGGCTGCGCGACACCGGCATCGAGCTGGTCCGCGGCCACGGCCGGCTGGCGGGCGTGCGGACCGTCACGGTGGAGGCCGAGGACGGCACCGAGCGGGTGCTCACCGCCCGGCACGCCGTCGCCGTGTGCACCGGCAGCCGCCCGGTGCTGCCGCCCGACATCACGGGCCTGGCGGGCGCCCACCCCTGGACCAACCGGGAGGCGACCGACT
>NZ_JAFLNG010000170.1 GCF_017427025.1 Streptomyces sp. FH025 | reverse complement strand
GGCTGGCCGAAGGACCTCGCCAAGCTCCAGGTCTCCGGGACGGACCTGGAGGAGACGGGTGAGCTCGGCGCGCCCGAGTCGGGGCTGCCGGTGCTGTGGCTCAACCCGGAACTGGAGATGAGCGCGGGCAAGACGATGGCGCAGACCGGCCACGCCGCGCAGCTCGCCTGGTGGCGGCTGGACGACGCCCAGCGCAAGGAGTGGGCGGAGTCCGGGTTCGCGCTCGCGGTTCGGACGGCCTCGCCGGATGCGTGGGAGGGACTGGTCCGCAGCGGGCTGCCGGTGGTCCAGGACGCGGGCTTCACGGAGATCGCGCCGGGGAGTTGCACGGTGATCGCGGACCACCCGGCGTTGCGGGGGACGGCCGGGGTCTGACGTCCGGCGGCCGACGCGACGGATAGCGGCAGGACAGATGACAGCGAACAGATGACAGATTTCGAAATCTGTCATCTGTTCGCTGTTTGTTGTTCGCCGTCAGCTGTCAGCCGCCAGCCGTCAGCCCGCCGAGGCCTCGTACCGCCGCATCGCCCGCCACCCGCCGTACGCCGCCGCAGCGGTCCAGAGTGCCATGATCAGCAGCCCGGTCCAGTGCCCGTAGTGGATGCCTGCCTCGGGCTGGGTGCGCATCGCGTACAGCCCGGCCCGGTCGGGCAGGAACTGGCCGGCCTCGCGGACACCGGGGATCGCGGCCAGCCAGGTGGTGCCGAGGAACACCATCGGGGTGAGCACGCCCAGCGCCGCGCTGAAGTTGCCCAGCATCGCGGTCAGTCCGAGGCAGAGCAGCACCATCATCGGGTGGTAGAGCACCCCCGCCAGGAAGCTGCGCCCCAGGCCCGGGGTGGACAGGTCCAGGCCGACCGTGGTGTCGACGGCGAGGAAGCAGCCCGCCGTCGACACCAGTCCGAGCAGCAGGCCCAGCCCGGCACCGAGCGCCAGCTTGGCGCCGTACAGTCGCCCGCGCCGAGGCACGGCGGTGAGTGAGGTGCCGATCATGCGGGTGTTGAACTCCTGCCCGATCAGCAGGATCCCGAGGCAGGCCACCGCCACATGGCCGAACAGCAGGCCGTAGTAGATCCCACCGGCCGGATCCTCGCCAGGGGTGTGGTCCTTGGTCCCGTAGGCGGCGTTGACGGCCGCGGTGACTCCGACGGTGATGACCAGCGCGGTCAGCGGAGCCACCCACTGCGAGGGCAGGGTGGTGAACTTGATCCGTTCGGCGCGCAGCGCGTTGCCGAGACCCGTCCTCATCATCTTTCCTTGCTCCGAGGTCACTTGGCGCGCCGCAGGGAGACCAGGCCGCCGTACGCCGCCGCGGCCGTCCAGAGCGCCATGATCAGCAGTCCGGTCCAGTGCCCGTACGCGACCTGCGGGTCGTCGGTGTAGTGCTGCGCGTACTGGCCGGCCCGGTCGGGCAGGAACTGGGCCACCAGCCGGACCCCGGGCGTGCCGCCCAGCGCCGGTGACAGCAGGAAGATGGTCGGGAGCAGCAGTCCCATGGCGGCGGTGAGGTTGCCCAGCATCGCGGTCGTGCCGAGGCAGAACACCACCAGCAGTGCCGGGTAGAGCACCCCGGCGGTGGCGGCGCGGGCGAAGGCGGGCCCGTGCCAGTCACCGGGAACGGCCGCGACGGCGTACCCGGTGAAGGCGCCCGCCGTGCCGACCACGCCCGCGCCGAGGCCGACCATCGCGCCCAACGCCAGCTTGGCACCGTACAGTCGGTCGCGCCGGGGGACGGCGGTGAGCGAGACGTCGATCATCCGGGTGTTGAACTCCTGCCCGATCAGCAGGACGCCGAAGGCGACCAGGAGCACCTGCCCGAAGTAGAGCCCGTAGAAGACGCCGACGCCCGGATCTTCGGTGATGTTGGGCTCGGCACCGCCGAGCACCGCGCCGACGGCCGTGGTGACACCGATGGAGAGCAGCACGGAGAACAGCGGTTGGAGCCAGAGCGAGCGGAGGGTGGTGACCTTGATCCGCTCGGAGCGGAGGGCGCGCGACAGGTGGCTCACGGGGCGACCTCCGCGCGGTACTCGACGCTGTCGGCGGTCATCCGCATGAACGCCTCCTCCAACGAGTCCTGTTGGACCGCGATCTCGTACAGCACCACGCCGTTGTCGGCGGCGAGCGCCGCGATCCGCTCGGGTTCGGCGCCGGTCACTTCCCAGGCGCCGCCGTCGACCTGCTCGGCGGTGAAGTCGTGACCGCCGTCGCCGAGCAGGGCGGACAGCTTGGTCGGGTCCACGGCCCGCACCCGGATCCGGGTGCGGCCGTGGCGGTCGATGAACTCGGCGGTGGCGGCGTCCGCGAGGAGTCGGCCGCGACCGATCACCACCAAGTGGTCTGCGGTGAGCGCCATTTCGGTCATCAGATGGGAGGAGACCAGTACCGACCGCCCCTCGGCGGCGAGTTCGCGCAGCAGGGTGCGGATCCAGCGGATGCCCTCGGGGTCGAGGCCGTTCACCGGCTCGTCCAGCATCAGCACCGGTGGGTCGCCGAGCAGCGCGGCGGCCACCCCGAGGCGCTGGCGCATGCCGAGCGAGAAGCCCCGGATCCGTCGGCCGGCCGCCTCCGCCAGGCCCACCTGGGCCAGGACCTCGCCGACACGTCGCTCCGGGAGGCCGTTGCTCGCGGCTAGCCAGCGCAGATGGCCCTGCGCCGTCCGCCCGCCGTGCACGGCATGGGCGTCCAGCAGCGCGCCCACCTGGCGCAGCGGTTCGGCGAGTTCGGAGTACGGGCGGCCGTCGACCAGGGCGTACCCGGCGGTGGGCCGGTCCAGGCCGAGGACCAGCCGCATGGTGGTGCTCTTCCCGGCGCCGTTCGGGCCGAGGAATCCGGTCACCACACCGGGCCGGACTTCGAAGGACAGGTCGTCGAGGACCCGTCGGCCGTCGTACTCCTTGGTCAGGCCCTTGATCTCGATCACGGCGGCCATTCCCCTCCTCACGGGTGGTCACCGTCCGTGCTTCGGACGGTGATCCCATTCGACCGGAGCGGGCCGGGTGAGCGGATCCCGCCGGGGCGGGGAGCGGTCTCCCTCCCGGGAGGGAGACCGCGGTGGTCCCGTGGGGGAGCGCGGGAACGGGGCTGAGCTGACAGGATGGCCCGGTGCCAGGTTTGGGAGTGCTCCGGAATGCGACGAGCGAGAAGGCCATGCCTGCGAACGGCGCGACAGCCAACGACGCGACAGCCAACGACGTGGCGGCGAACGGCGTGGCAGTGAACGGCGTGACAGTGAACGGCGCGACCGCGAGGGCGACCCGGGTAAAGGCCGGGGCCGTGAGGGCGGTGCGCGCGATCTTCGCGCCGCTGCTGGCCGGTGCCACCTACGCCCGGCTGTTGCACCTGCTGATCGGGTGGATCTTCGTGGGCGTCATCCTGATGATCTACCCGGGGACGGAACAGATGAGCCTCGGCGAGATCCTGCCGCCGGCTGTCACGCTGGACGTGGTGCTGCTCGTGCTGGTCGCGCTGATCCCGGCGGCCCGGCGGGCCGAGGGCATGCAGGCGCGCCTGCTGCTGGTGCCCGACCGCGAGGAGGACATCGCCGTCGAGTCCTCCCACTCCTGGGTGGACCGGCGGCGTACGGCGGGCTGGTTGATGGGAAGGGTGGTGCTCGGTTCGGTGGTCGGGTTCGTGACCGCCTTCGGCATCACTCCGGCCTTCGAGCTGCTGACAGGGCCGCATGCCTTCCGGTACCTCCCGTTCGCCCCGCTGGGGCTGGTCGGCTACGGCTGGCTGGTGGTCTGTGCCGGACGCCTCCAACTCGCCATGGCCGTAAGACTGTTGGGTCCTTCGACGGCAGAGCGGCTGGCCGAGGCGGAACTGCGGGCCGAACGGCTGCTGGAACGCAACCGGTTGGCCCGTGAACTGCACGATTCCATCGGCCACGCACTGACGGTGACCGTCCTTCAGGCGGGCGCCGCGCGCGAGGTCGGTGACCCGGCGTTCGTCGCCAAGGCGCTCGAAGTCATCGAGGAGACCGGGCGGCAGGCCATGGAGGACCTCGAACGCACCCTGGTTCTGCTGCGCGACACCCCGACGGGAGCGGCGGTCGGGGCGGCCGGGTCGGCCGGGTCATCCGGGCCGGCCGGAAACGGCGTGGCCACCGAACAGCCCGGCATCGACCAGCTGCCCGCGCTGTTCGACACCGCCCGTGCGGCCGGCAGTCCGGTCGAGGCGCGGGTCGAGGTGCCGGTCGGCGCACTGCCCGGGGTGCTCTCCCGGGAGTCCTACCGGATCGTCCAGGAGGGCGTCACCAATGCGCTCAAGTACGCGCCCGGCGAACCGGTCGACGTCCGGATCGCCGTCCGGGACGGGCAGTTGACGCTGCGCTGCACCAGCCGGCTGACGGCGGCGGGGCCGGTCCGGGCCGGTTCGCGCAAGGGCGGCAAGGGGCTGCGCGGCATTCGCGAACGCGCCACGCTGCTCGGCGGCGAAGCCACCGCTGGTCCGTCCGCCGAGGGCGGCGACGGGGAATGGGTGCTCGACGTCCGACTGCCCCTACGCTTGGGCGCGTGATGAACGATCTTGCGGGCGACGGCCGGACGGGAGCCCTCGCCCACCCGGAAGGCCGGACGGGAGGCGCCGCCGACATGACCGACATCCTGCTCGCCGACGACGAGGAACTGGTCCGGGTCGGAATGCGGGCCGTCCTGGAGGCGCAGGGCGACCTGCGGGTCGTCGGTGAGGCGGCCGACGGTGCGGAGGCGGTGGCCCTGGCCCGCGCGCTGCGACCGCACGTCGTGCTGATGGACGTCCGGATGCCGGTACTGGACGGCCTGGCGGCCACTCGCGAACTGCTGCGCCCCGGTGCGCCGGGGGAGCGTCCGCCGCGGATCCTGGTCGTCACCACCTTCGAGAACGACGACTACGTCTACCAGGCGCTGCGCGCGGGCGCCGACGGATTCCTGCTCAAGCGCTCCCGCCCGGCCGAGATCGCCCACGCGGTCCGGCTGGCGGCGGCGGGCGAGTCGCTGCTGTTCCCGGCCGCGATCCGCCGCCTGGCCGCCGGGCACGGCAACCCCGTCGCCCGGGAGAGCATGGCCCGGGCGGGGCTGACCGAGCGGGAGGCCGAGGTGCTGCGGCTGGTGGCGCGCGGGCTCAGCAACGGGGAGATCGCCGAACGACTCTTCCTGGGCGTGCAGACGGTGAAGACGCACGTCAGCAGCGTGCTGGCGAAGCTCGGCGCGCGGGACCGCACCCAGGCGGTGATCGCCGCGTACGAGTCGGGGTTCGTCGAGCCATCGGAGTAGGGCCGACGGATCGCGGCCGCCGGATCGGGGCGGCCGGAGCCGGGCTGCCGGAGCCGGGCCAGCGGATCGGGGCCGCCGTAGTCGGGCCCCGCGCCGGTGTTCGCTCAGGCCGGGTAGGCGTGGGTCTGGGTGGCCTTGACCGAGGCCCAGACCGCCGCCCCCGGGGCCAGCCCCAGCTCCGCGACCGCGGCCGGGGTGAGGTCGGCGGCCATCGGCAGGTCTCCGGCGAGTTCGGCGCGCACCCGGTCGCCGTGCAGGTCCAGGCCGGTGACCTCGGCCTGCCACAGGTTGCGCGCGCTGGACCGCGGGCGCTCCCGGTACAGGGTGACGGCGGAGGGCGCGAAGGCCACGAAGGCCGGGCCGGACAGCTCCTCGACGGTGGCGATGGCCGTCCCGTCCGGGAGGGTGACCTGGGTGCCCTCGGCCCGGCCCTGGTACAGGTTGAGTCCGACCAGACGGGCGATGTAGTCGGTGCGAGGCCGCCGGGCGACCTCCGCCGGGCTGCCGGACTGCACCTCATGGCCCTCCTCGATCACCACCAGCCGGTCGGCCAGCACCATGGCGTCGAGCGGGTCGTGCGTCACCAGTACCGCGACGGCCTCGAACTCGGCCAGGTGGCGCCGAAGTTGAGCTCGTACGTCGAGGCGGGTGCGGGCGTCCAGGGCAGCCAGCGGCTCGTCCAGCAGGAGCAGTCGGGGGCGGACGGCCAGCGCCCGGGCGAGTGCGACCCGCTGGGCCTGGCCGCCGGAGAGTCGGCCGGGGCGCACCGAGGCGCGGTCGGCCAGGCCCATCCGCTCCAGCCAGTCGGCCGCCTCGGCCCGGGCGGCGCGCTTGGGACGGCCCTGGCAGCGCGGGCCGAAGGCGACGTTGTCGAGAGCGCTGAGGTGAGGGAACAGCAGGTAGTCCTGGAACACCACGCCGACCGGCCGCTCCTCGGCGGGGGTGTGCAGGCGCTGGGCCGGATCCTCCAGGAGACGGCCGTCCAGGCGCAGGTGGCCGCCGGTGAGCGGGAGCAGGCCGGCGAGGGCGCGCAGGGCGGTGGACTTGCCGGCGCCGTTCGGGCCGAGCAGTGCGACCACCTCGCCGGGGGCGGCGGTGAGTGCGAGGTCGAGGGTGAACGCGGGACGGTCCACCCTGAGCCGGGCGTCCAGGGCGGGCCCGGTGGCGGAGGTGCTCGAGGTGTCCGGGATTTCCATGGGGGCGGCGTCCTGGGTCACGGGGTCGACATCCAACGGTCGCGCAGGCCCACCAGGACGGCGACGGAGACCACCAGCAGCACCAGCGACAGCGCGATCGCGGCCTCCGGATCCGACTCCATCGCCAGGTAGACGGCCAGCGGCATGGTCTGGGTGCGCCCCGGGAAGTTGCCCGCGAAGGTGATCGTCGCACCGAACTCGCCGAGCGCCCGGGCCCACGCCAGTACGGCCCCGGCGGCGATCCCCGGGGCGATCATCGGCAGCGTGACCCGGCGGAACGCGGTCAGCCGGGAGGCCCCCAGGGTCGCGGCCGCCTCCTCGTAGCGGGGGTCGGCGGCCCGCAGCGCGCCCTCGACGCTGATCACCAGGAACGGCATCGCCACGAAGGCCTCCGCGATCACGACCCCGGTGGTGGTGAAGGGCAGCGTGATGCCGAAGGCCGAGTCCAGCCAGGAGCCGACGATGCCGCGCCGTCCGAGCACCAGGAGCAGCGCCACACCGCCGACCACCGGCGGCAGCACCAGCGGCAGGGTGACCAGCGCCCGGACCACCCGCCGGCCGGGCAGCTCGGTGCGGGCGAGCAGCCACGCCAGCGGGACGCCGAGGACCAGTGACACCGCGGTGGCGGCCGTCGCGGAGATCAGCGACAGCCTCAGGGCGTCCCAGACGGCGGTGCTGGTGAGCTGCTCGGACAGGCCGCTCCAGGGCGCCCGGACGAGAAGGCCGACCAGCGGGAGGAACAGGAAGGCCAGCCCGAGCAGCGCCGGAAGCAGCAGTGCGACGGGGATCCGGTGCCTCCCCTGGCGACGGCGCGGCGGGGTCGGCGCGGACCGGTCATTCGTACCGCGCTCGCGGAGCCCGCGGCGCTTGCGGCACCCGCCGTGCTCGCCGTGCTCGGTGGTGCGGCTCCTCACGGCGTCTGGAAGCCCGCCGCGGTCAGTACCTGCGCGGCCTCGGGCGACCGGACGTACGCCACGAAGGCGGCGGCGCCGTTCTTGTTCGGCGCCTTGGCGAGCGCGGCGATCGGGTAGTCGTTCACGGCCTTGTCGGCCTCGGGGAAGTCCACACCGTCGATCTTCGCAGCATCGGACCGCACATCGGTCCTGTACACCAGGGAGGCGTCCACCTCGCCGAGTTCGACCTTGGTGAGCGCGCCCTTGACGTCCTGCTCCAGGGTGACCGGGGTGAGGTCCAGGCCGGCGGCCTTCAGCGCGGTCTGGGCGGCGGCGCCGCAGGGCACCTCCTTCGCGCACAGCGCGACCTTCACCCCGGAGCCGGTGAGGTCCTTCAGGCCGGCGATGTGCTTGGGGTTGCCCTTGGGCACCGCGATGGTGAGGGTGTTCCGGACGAAGGTCTTCGGCGCGCCGTCCGCGCCGCCCGCGTCGCTGACGGTCTTCATGGTGGCCGGGCTGGCGGCGGCGAAGACGTCCGCCGGGGCACCGGAGTTGATGCTGGTGGCGAGGCTGGAGCTGCCGCCGAAGTTGAACTTCACCTTGGTGCCCGGGTTGGCGGCCTCGAACTTCTTGCCGAGGTCGGTGAAGGTCTCCTTGAGCGAGGCGGCGGCGAAGACGGTGATGTCACCGGTGGCCTTCGGGGCGTTGCCGTCGGAGGCGCCCGAGGAGGCGGTGGTGGCACCGGACGCGGACCCGGTGGACTTGCCGCCGTCGCTGCCGCAGGCGGTGACCCCGAGACTGAGGGCGAGGACCGCCGCTGCGGCGACGGCGAACCTGCGGGTCGCGATGGTACGGGTGCTCATCGGTGCTTCCCCTCCGGGTGCGCGCCGGACGGGGCGCGGATGCCTGACCGCAGGTGCGGCCATTACGGCGATCATAGTGCCGCAAATGCGAGTGATAAATCCCCTGTCGCTTCGCACGGGAGGGGTTGGGCGGGGGCGTCGGGCCGGCTGTGGGAAGGCTCAAACGGGCGCGGCCTGCGAGGCGAGCGCGCTGCCGGATGAACGGGTTGCCGGGTGAACAGGTTGTGGGGTGAACGTGTTGTGGGGTGCGGGCCGCGGGAAATTCCGTCGCGTCGAGGCCGGTCGAACGGCCAGAGTGGGCGCAGCCCGTACGGACGACCGGAGAACCGGTCGGATCGGGCCATCAGCCGAGCAACAAAGGGGAGGGGCCCCTCCATGTCCACGCTGCGAGTCACCGCCGAGAGGCTGGTCGTTCTTGAGCACCCGAATGCCGATGCCCTGGAGCTGGCGCAGGTCGGCCTGTATCGGGCGGTCGTCGCCAAGGGCGTGTACCGGACCGGGGACTACGCCGTCTACGTCCCCGAACAGGCCGTCCTCCCCGACGAGTTGATCGAGGAGCTCGGGCTGACCGGCAAGCTGGCCGGATCGAAGGCGAACCGGGTGAAGGCGGTGCGGCTGCGCGGAGAGCTGTCGCAGGGCGTCGTCTGCCGGCCCACCGCGCTCGCCGACACGGACCTGGCCGCGGCCGCCGAGCGGGGCGAGGACTTCGCCGAACTGCTCGGGATCGTCAAGTGGCAACCGCCGGTGCCGACGTCGATGAGCGGTGACGTGGTCAGCGCGCCGGACCTGCTGCCCTGGGTGGACATCGAGAACCTCAAGCGCTATCCCGACGTCTTCGAGCCGGGCGAGCCGGTGGTGCTGACCGAGAAGCTGCACGGCACCTGCTGCCTGGTCACGTACGTCGCCGCCACCGGCGAGGTGCAGGTCTCGTCCAAGGGGATCGGCGCGCAGGGGCTGGCGCTGGTCGAGGACGGGCGCAACCTGTACTGGCGGGTGGTGCGCGCCTACGACATCCCGGCGGTGGCGGCCCGGCTGGCCGAGCGGCTGGGCGCCGAGCGGGTCGGCATCTTCGGGGAGGTGTTCGGCGAGGGCGTGCAGGACCTGACGTACGGGGTCTCCGCGCGCACCGAACGGCCCGGGTATGCCGCGTTCGACATGTCGGCGATGGTGGGCGGGCGGCTGAACTGGCTGGCGGCCACCGAACTGCTGGACGGTGAACTGCCGTTGGTGCCCGAACTGTGGCGCGGGCCGTTCGACGCCGAGACCGTGCTGGCGCACGCGCAGGGCAGGGAGACCCACTCCGGGCGTGAACTCCACGTGCGTGAGGGCGTGGTGGTCCGGGCGGCGACCGAGCGCTGGAGCCCGGTGACCGGCGGGCGGGCGATCGCCAAGGTGGTCGGCGACGCCTACCTGACCCGCAAGGGCGGCACCGAGTACGAGTGAGTCGTGTGAGGTCGCTTCCTCCTACTTCCTCCCGCTTCCTAGGCTGAATGTCAGTCAGTTAGGTTGAAAGGCAGTCAATGCCGAGGGAGTGAAGAAGGAGTGCCGATGGTCACCGCAGCCGCCATACCCGGACCGGTCGGGAACCCCCTGGTCGGATCGCTCTTCGACCTCACCCGCCGTCCGCTGCGCACCTACCTCGCGGCCCGTCGCGACCACGGGGACGTGGTGCGCTTCCTCGCCGGGCCGCCCGGTCTGCGCTCCGAGTTCTTCGCGGTGTTCTCGCCCGAGGGCGTCCACCAGGTGCTGGGCAGCGAGGCGGCCAACTTCCGCAAGGAGAACGCCTTCTACGACGAGCTGCGGATCAGCGTCGGCAACGGACTGCTGACCAGCCAGGACGGCGACTACCAGCGCCAGCGCCGACTGGTCCAGCCGCTGTTCACCCGCCGCCGGGTGGACGGCTACGCGGACGCGCTCGCGCAGGAGGCGCAGTCGCTCGCCGAACGCTGGCGGGCGACGTCGGGCGGGGAGGTGGACGCGGCGGAGGAGATGTCGCGGTTCGCGCTGCGCGCGGTCGCCCGGATCCTCTTCGGCGCCGATGTGGACGAGGCGGTGGCGGTGGTGAACCGCAGCTTCCCGGTGCTGGGCGCGTACGTCAATGAGCGCGCCTTCTCGCCGGTCCGTCTTCCGCGCACCTGGTCGACGCCCGCCAACCGGCGCGGGCTCGCGGCACAGCGGGCGCTGTACGAGGTCTGCGACCGCATCATCGCCGAACGGGCCGCGCGCGGGGGCGGCGACGAGGACGCGGACGACCTGCTGACGCTGCTCGGGCGGGCGCGCGGTGAGGACGGGGAGCGGCTGGATCCGTCCGAACTCCGGGACCAGGTACTGGTGTTCCTGCTCGCCGGGCACGAGACCACGGCCACCTCGCTGGCCTTCGCGCTGCACCTGCTGGCGAAGCACCCGGAGCAGCGCAAGCTCGCCCAGGAGGAGGCGCGGACTGTGCTGGCCGGGCGGGCGCCGACGGCGGCGGACCTGGACCGGCTGCCGTACATCACCCGGGTGCTGAAGGAGGCGATGCGGCTCTTCCCGGCGGCGGCGCTGATCGGGCGGCGGGCCGTCGAGGAGACGGTGATCGACGGGTACGCCATCCCGGCGGGAGCGCAGCTGGTCGTCGCGCCGCTGGTCACCCACCGGCACCCGGACCACTGGACGGAGCCGGAGCGCTTCGACCCGGACCGGTTCCTGCCGGAGGAGGAGAAGGGGCGGCACCGGTACGCGTGGTTCCCGTTCGGCGGCGGTCCGCGGGCGTGCATCGGGCAGCACTTCTCGATGCTGGAGGCGGTGCTGACCCTCGGGGTGCTGCTGCGGGACTTCGAGGTGGAGGTGGTGGACCGGCGGGTGGCGCTCGCGCAGGCGATCACTCTGCGGGCGGCGAGCCCGATGCGGGTGAGGGTGACGGCGGTGGGGTGACGGCTGTCGGGTGTCGGCAGACGGTCTCGGGCTTCGGCTGTCGGGTTCCGGGTTTCAACTTTCAGCGGACAGATAACAGATTTCAAACTCTGTTATCTGTCCGCTGTTTGTTGTCCGCTGCCAAGTCGTTCACCGCACCCTCCGGGCATACGACCGGGCTATCCGAACACACCGCCCCCATCGCGCGTGCAGCTTTTCAGATCTTCGCCTGACCAAGTTCGCCCCCTCGATAGCGTCCCACGCACCCCAGGCCGAAAGCGCACATGTGGCTGGCATATGCCAACCGGTGCAGTCCGCCCGGCCGGGGGAGCCCGGGCGCACCGCGTACCGCCCCGGGCCCGACCGGTCGACCGGAGGTCCCATGGGCACCCTCAACCACTTCAGCTTCGGCTGGCTGACCCCTGTCCTCTCGTACCTGATGGCCTGCGCCGGCGCCGCTCTCGGGCTGCGCTGCACCCTGCGAGGCCTGGCCGCGAGCGGCAGCGCCCGGCGGAACTGGCTGCTCACCGCAGCGGCCGCGATCGGCTCCGGCATCTGGACCATGCACTTCGTCGCCATGTTCGGCTTCAGCGTGGACGGCACCGAACTGCGCTACAACGTGCCGCTGACCGTGCTCAGCCTGGTCGTCGCGGTGCTGGTCACCGGCCTCGGCCTGACCGTGGTCTGCTACGGCGGGCACCGCGGCCTCGCCCTGCTCGGCGGTGGCTTCACCACGGGCGTCGGCGTCGCCGCGATGCACTACCTCGGCATGGCCTCCGTACGGATGCGCGGCGCTCTGCGCTACGACGCCGGGACGGTCGCGCTGTCCGTGCTGGTCGCGGTCGGCGCCGCCACCGCCGCGCTCTGGGCCGCCGTCACCATCCGCAACGTGTACGCGGCGGCCGCCGCCTCACTGGCCATGGGCCTGGCCGTGAGCTGCATGCACTACACGGGCATGGCTGCCGTCCACGTCCAGCTGGACCCCGCCCGTACCGGCCTCGGCGGGGTCAGCCCGATGGAGTTCGTCTTCCCGCTCGCCGTCGGCCTCGGGTCGTTCCTCTTCCTCGCCTCCGCCTTCGTCGCGCTTTCGCCGACCGTCCAGGAGCGGGCCGGCTACCTGGCGGCGGGCGAGCTGGCCGTC